>CALMSE010000266.1 GCA_937872275.1 uncultured Leucobacter sp.
CGAGCCCGCCGAGCACGGCCGCGGGAAGCGCGATCCACCAGCGCAGGCGGCGGAGCGCCCCCGGCGGGGCCTCGCTCACGAGGAGCTCGCCGTCTCGACGATGCCGCGGCGCACCCGCCGCTTCGCCTCGCGGGCGAGCTGCGCGAGGGCGGCCAGGCGCTCCGTGTCGGCGGCGCCGTCGATGTCGGCGTGCTCGCAGGCCTGCGCGAGCTGGTCGAGCAGATCGATGGCCTGCTTCGCCCAGCGCACGAAGTCGCCCGCGCCGATGCCGGCGTGCTCCAGCACCCGCCCGAGCGTCCAGCCGCTCGCCCAGCCGTGGAGCGCCGAGGCGAGGCCCGCGTGCGGCGCCTCCCCGCTCGGCAGCCGGTGCTGGTCTCCCAGCTCCGCGAGCTCCTCCCAGAGGTCGAGCGTGCGCTCGAACGCCTGCCGGAAGGGACCCTCGGGCCAGCGGCCCTCGGGCTCGTCGTCGCGCCTGGGCTCGTAGCTGAGCGCGCAGCAGATCGCCGCGAGGCCCGGGGCATCGAGGCCGCGCCAGGCGTCGCGGCGCAGGCACTCCGCGATGAGCAGATCGCGCTCCCCGTAGATGCGCGCGAGCAGATGGCCGTAGGGGGTGACCTCGAGATCGCTCGCGCCCGCCTCCGAGAGATACCCGAGCTCCGCGAGCAGCGCGACGACGCGATCGAAGGTGCGCGCGATCGTGCCGGTGCGTGCCTCGACGCGGCGCCGGCCCCGCTCGATCTGCCGACGCAGCTTCCGCGCCCGATCCTCCCACCGCTTCCGGTCGGCGCCCTTCGCACGCCTGGCCGCCTGCTCGTAGCCGGCGAGCGAGGCCTGCTCGGCCCGCAGCTCCCGAGCCTGCTCGACGACGGCGCGATCCGCCTGGAACTGCGCGAACGACAGCTCCAGCGTGTCCCGCGCGAGGGCGGGCGTGAGCCGCTGCAGCAGGTTCACCGCCATGTTCGGGGTGGGGCGGAAGCTCGAGCGCACGGGGAAGGAGCGTGCCGAGGCCAGATGGGCGAGGCCCTCGAGGTCGAGCCCGTCGCGCCACACGACCACTGCATGGCCCTCGTGGTCGATGCCGCGGCGGCCGGCGCGGCCCGTGAGCTGCGTGTACTCCCCCGAGGTCAGCGGCAGGCGCTCCTCGCCGTTGAACTTGTCGAGACGCTCGATGGTCACCGAGCGGGCCGGCATGTTGATGCCGAGCGCGAGCGTCTCGGTCGCGAAGACGAGCTTCACGAGGCGCCGCTGGAAGAGCTGCTCGACGACCGACTTGAACTGGGGCAGCAGTCCCGCGTGATGGGCCGCGACGCCGCGCTCGAGGCCCGATACCCACTCGTGCACGCCGAGCACCCGGAGATCGTCGTCGTCGAGCGAGGCGAGCGCCTCGCTCGTGATGCGACGGATCTCCACCCGCTCCTCGCGGGTCGTCAGCCGGATGCCCTCCTGCAGGCACTGCCGCACGGCCTGGTCGCAGCCGTTGCGGCTGAAGATGAAGACGATGCCGGGCAGGAGGCCCGTCTCGTCGAGCGCGCGGGCGATGTCGCCGCGCGAGATGCGCTGGGCGCGCCGCACGGGTGCGCCTCCGCGCGAGCGGCTGCGCTCCGAACGATAGCGTTCATAGCCGGGGTGGTCGCTGCCCTGCCCGCGACCGCGGTACCCCCGGTCTCCCCGCTCGCGTCGTTCCCCGTCGCCCGGCCGCCCGCGCTCGATCCGCCCGAGCTCGGGGTTCAGCCGACCCCGCTCCACGAGCTCGCCGTCGCCGTCGACGTAGAGCGGCAGCAGCGCCTTCGCCGTGAGCACGTGCTGGTAGAGGGGCACGGGGCGATGCTCGGAGAGGATCACATCGGTGTCGCCGCGCACCGCGTGCATCCAGTCGCCGAACTCCTCGGCGTTCGACACGGTCGCGGACAGCGACACGAGCCGCACCGACTGCGGCAGGTGCAGGATGATCTCCTCCCACACCGCGCCCCGCCAGCGGTCGGCGAGGTAGTGCACCTCGTCGAGCACGACGAAGGCGAGGCCGTCGAGGGGGTCGCGCCCGATGGCGCCCGAGCCATCGGCAGCGCCGCCGGCGTAGATCATGTTGCGCAGCACCTCGGTGGTCATCACCACGATCGGGGCGTCGCCGCGCAGGTTCACGTCCCCCGTCAGCAGGCCCACCTCGCTCTCGCCGTACTCGGCGCAGAGTTCGCGGAACTTCTGGTTCGACAGTGCCTTGATGGGCGCCGTGTAGAAGATGCGGCGGTCGCTCTCCCGGCGGGCCAGATGCACGGCGAACTCGGCGACGGTCGTCTTGCCCGAGCCGGTGGGGGCCGCGACGAGCACGCTGCGCCCCTCTTCGAGCCGTTCGCACGCGGTGCGCTGGAAGGGATCGAGCGGGAAGCCGAGCCGCGCGGCGATGGCGTCGAGGGCCGGGTGCGTCGCGCCGCTCATGCGCGCTCCTCGGAGGCCCGCGGATCCGCACCGTCGCCGTCAAGATCGTATTCGGCGAATTCGGCGGTCCGCCGCCGATCCACCCGGCGATCGTGCAGGATGCTGATGGCGGCAGCGGCGAAGTAGAGCAGCACGATGGGCGCGGCGAGCATGAACATGCTCATGAGGTCGGTGGCGGGCGTCGCGATGCCGGCGAAGAGCACGATCGCGATCAGTGCCACGCGCCAGCTCTTCAGGATCGAGGCGCCGCGCAGCACGCCGAGGAAGTTGAGCATGACGAGGAACACCGGCATGACGAAGCCGATGCCGACCGCGAGCATGAGCTTCACCGCGAAGTCGAGGTAGGTGCGGGCGTTCAGCTGGAAGGCGTCCTCCGTCGGCTGGAAGCTCGCCATGAGACGCACGATGTTCGGCAGCACGGTCCACCCGGCGTAGGCTCCGCCGAGGAAGAGCGGCACCGCGACCGCGATGAAGCCCACCGCGTAGCCCTTCTCCCGGCGGGTGAGGCCCGGTGCGAAGAAGGCCCAGATCTGGTACAGCCAGATGGGCGAAGCGGCGAGCACGCCGATGAACAGCGCGATCTGCAGCCGCAGGTCGAAGCCGCTGCCGATGTCGGAGTAGGTGATCTGGGCAACACGATCGCCGATATCGTTGATCGGCCGGCGCAGCGCATCCCACACCCAGTCGGTCAGGAACCATCCGGCGACCGTGCCGACGACGATCGCCGCGGCCGAGATGAAGAGGCGGTTGCGGAACTCGATGAGGTGCGCACCGAGGCTCATCTTGCCTTCGGGGTTCCTCCCGCGCCTGGTCGCTCTGGCCACCCGGTCAGTCTAGCCGTGGAGGCGCCGTGCCACCGCTGGGAGCGGGCGGCGGGCGCATGCGCTGTCGGGCAGCGGTCGTCCCCTCCCCTCTCAGTAGTGCAGATGCGGGTTGAAGTCGCTTGAGGGGATGAAGCAGGGGCTGGGTAACTTTGGAAAACGTCGAGACCTCCTACAGGAACGAAGCAGGGACTGAAGCTCTGAAGTGATATCTCGTTCCTTCCATCGATGTTCACTGGAATATGGGAGGCATGGGAGGAATATCCATCTGGCGCTTCCAGATACCAAGCGATGCCGAAATCATCCAAGAACTTGACAGACCACCCTTCCGCCGCTTGACGTTCGGCAATTTCTCCGAGCACGCGCCGAAGATCGAAGGTGTCTGCGACATAGATCTGTGCACCTCCGGGAAGCTGATAGGTGCCGGTATCTTCTTTCCAATACGATCTGTTCCCACCGAGATCGGTGTCGCACGACCATGGCGACATTTCGGGGAGCCGGCCCCGAAGCCCAACGATCTGATCTTGCGGGACCATGTCTATGAGCTCTTGAAGTTGTGAGTTTTGAACCCTTCCGGCTTCTTCAGGCGTGAGCTCGGGCACCGGCGCAGGCTCCGTAGGCTGGTCGCTTGCGCACCCTCCCACGCATAGCATGAGAACTAGTGAGTCCCTTACTCATTGGATTCGCAAACCATGCACGACCCCTCGCGCAGCCTCGAAGCATCAGGCTGCGTGCCGGCGGCGTCAGTCGCCGTAGGGCGCGAGGGCGCGCTCGGCCCAGGCGAGCACCGCCTCCCTGGCCTCCGCCGGTTCCACGACGACGAGGTCGCCGGGCGCCGCCTGAACGAGGCGGATCGCCGTCGCCGGATGGCCGAGCCTCACCTCCGCCGCGATCCACCTCTCTCGGGCCCGACCGTCGGTCGTCGTCGGATCCGGCGGCGTCGTCGGAGCGATGATCCGCGGCGAGAAGGCGGCGATGCGATGCAGCGCCGCCTCGCTGAGATGCAGCACCGCGACGATCTCCGAGGCCTCCGGGCCGATCGAGCGTCTGACACGACCGCGCACTGCGCGCCGTTCGGCCTTCTGCTCCTGCACCTCCGGCCCGCGCATCGCGTCGACGAGGAAGGTGCGCTCGGCGCCGCGCTCGAGGCAGAAGGCGCGCAGATACCAGCCCCCGCCGAGCTGCGAGAGTTCCAGCGGCTCGACGGTGCGCCGCGCTGCCTCGCCGCGCAGATTCCGGTAGTCGAAGGAGATGCGGCGTCCGCGCTCCATCGCGTCGAGCAGCACCGGGAGCACCGGATCGGCCGGGTCGGGCGTCACCGAGATCGCCGGGGCGGGGCTCGCGGCCCCGGCGAGGGCGAGCTTCGCAGCGGTGCGATCGACCTCCTCCCGTTCCGACGGAGGCAGCATCTCGCGCAGCGCGTGCAGGCCGGCGACGAGGGCGGCGTGCTCGGCGGGCGAGAAGCGCGGGGTGTCGTCGACGGCGACGATGTGGGTGAGGCTCACGATGTCGTGCTGCTCGAGCGCGTCCCAGTCGATGTCGAAGAGATCCTCGGGCTGGTAGGTGTGGGTCTCCCCCGGCACCCCGGCGGTGCCGAGGAAGGCGACCAGGCGGCGCACCGCGTCCTCGCCCGCGTCGAAGGCGCGGGCGAGCTCCGCGACCGGCGTGGGGCCGTGCTCGCGCAAGTAGGGGACGAGCGCGAGCAGCAGCACGACGCGATCCGCGGTGTTCAAGCTCCTAGCCACGATCGCCCCCGGCGTCGGCGCCCACGGGCGCCGCGGCGTGCTGCTCCCGGATGCGGGCGAGGATCGCGATCGTGCGCTCCCTCAGCTCGGAGGGCCCCTCCACGACGACCTCGTCCCCGTGGGCCGCGAGCTCGCCCGCGAGGGCGTGGAAGTCGAGCGTGCCGAGGTCGAGGGCGCCGGGTTCGAGCATCGCCGGATCCGTCCCCGCCGAGCCGCGCCGCGCCCGAGGCGAGAGCCTCGCCTCGGCGACCGAGCCCGGCCGCACGTGCACGCTCGCGCGCAACCGCTGCTCGCGGGCGAGCAGCTCTCCGAGCGTCCTCTCGAGGTGCTCTCGGAGCCCCGGCGCGAAGGTCTCGGGGCCGATCCGCACCTCGCCCGTGATGCGCGAGAGCAGGAAGACCCGGTCCGCCTTGCGGTCGAGGTCGTGGGCGATCAGGTGCCAGCGGCCGTCGGCGCGGTGCAACCCGAGCGGGGCGACCCGCCGCCCGAGCGAGGCGTCGCGGTCGGGCAGGCGATAGTCGAAGCGCGCGACGAGCAGCTCCTCGATGCCCCGTTGCAGGGCCGGCGCCGCGGGCTCGGTGATGCCGAGCTGCGGGGCGACGCCCAGGTGCTGCACGTCGAGGCCCGCGCCGAGCGCCTCGAGCTTCATGACGGCCCGCCTCGCCTCCGCGGTGAGGCTGCCCTCGCGCCACGCCAGCGCCGCACCGCGCAGCAGCGCGAGCTCCCGCTCGCTGAAGCGCAGCCCCTCGGGCATCTGCAGCAGCTCCTTGGAGATGCGGTACCGGGTCAGCTGGTTGTTGCCGGGCTCCTGCGGCGAATCGATCGCATCGATCGGGATGCCGAGCTCGCGCAGCTGCGCCTTGTCGCGCTCGAACTGCCGCTCGAGCGCCGGGTCGCCCTCGCGGCCGCGATCCGCATAGCCGTAGACGCTCGAGAGCAGCTCGCGCTTCGTCGCGCCCTGCGGGCTCGCGACGAGTGCGAGCACCAGGCTGAAGACGCGCTGCTCGCCGGGGACGGACGCGCGCCGCGCCTGGCCACCGCCCGTCACGGGCTACCCGACGGCGATGATGTCGACCACGTGCACGACGGGATCCCCGTCGTTCGGATCGAGCACGACGACGCGCGAACCGACGGTCTGGCCCGTGAGCGCGGGGCGGAAGTCGTAGTCGGCGAGCTGCGACTCGGAACCGATCTCGACGAGGGTCGAGTCCCAGGTGTTCTCGCGCACCCGGTGGTCGTTCCAGCCGACCGTGAGCACGTTGCCGATCATGTAGTCGTCGGCCGTCACCTCGGCGCCGCTGCCAACGATGGCCGTCGCCACGCGCTGCTCGCCCGGGGCCGACTGCGGGGGCAGCACGAGGCCGGGCCGCCCCGTCTCGTCCTCGGTCAGCGCCGGGAAGCCCCAGGGGAGGGCCCTGTTCGCTCCGCGGGCGGTCGAGTCGTGGGCGTCGAGCACCTCGACGACCATCACCGTGGCGCGGTCGCTGATCTGCGACGACGCCGCCTGGCCGGCGGTCATGGCGACCGCGAGCACGTCGCCCGGGGCGGAGCAGACGAGCCCCGCCATCAGCAGATCCGTGTAGACGAGCGAATCGGAGTTCTCGCTCGCCATGTACTTCTTGAGCTCGGGCAGGATGTCCTGCGGCATGGCCTGCAGGAAGCGCCGCTGCGTCGGGGCGAGGCTCTCGCCGCTCTCCGAGTCGTAGATGGTGACGTTCGCCGTGACGACCTCCCCGCCGCGGATCGTCTCGCCCGCCTCGCCGGCCTCCGCGCGGCGCAGCACCGAGCGCTGGGCGTTCACGATGTCGGTGCTGCCGCCGATGCGCACGTCGGGCGTCCCCGCGTCGAGGCCCCTCAGCTCGACGCCGTTGCTCAGCGCGCCCGGCTGCAGCGCAGCCGTGCAGTCCGCGCCCGAAGCGGCGTCCGCGGCGCTGCAGCCGGCCAGGCCGGTGAGCAGCACGGCCGAGACGGAGACGGCGGCAAGGATTCGACGGCGCATGGAGACCTCTCGGATAGTGGAGCCGTAAGCCCGCTCAGTCTAGCGGGTCGGCGGCCCCGCGATCCTGAGCGAGGCGCCTGGCCTCGCGCGCCTTCTTGCGCAGGATGCGGTCGCCCTTCGACCACTGCCCGATGGTCTCGGGGGTCCATTCCCCCGCGGCCTCGTCGAGCAGATCCGGGGTCCAGGCCGCGACGTCCTCGTCGCTGTACTCGCTCTTCGAGGCACGGCGCTTGAGCTGCGGCAGGGCGGTGCCCGGGGCCAGGCGGCGCGCCGCGACGAGGAAGCCCGTGTGCGCGACCATGCGGTGGTCGGGGCGCACCGCGAGCCCCTCGACGTGCCAGCCCCGCACCATCGTCTCGCTCGCCTGCGGATGGGTGAAGCGGCCCGAGCGGCGCAGTTCCTCGGCGACCCGGGAGAGCTGGGTCACGGTCGCCACGTAGCAGATGACGACGCCTCCCGGGGCGAGCGCATCGGCCGCCGCCCCGACGCACTCCCAGGGGGCCAGCATGTCGAGCACGACGCGGTCGACGGATCCGGCTTCGCAGCGGCGCGGCAGCTCCTCCTGCAGATCGCCGACCGTCACCGACCAGTTGGCGGGGGCGCCGCCCGCGAAGGCGGCGACGTTCGCGCGGGCGATCTCGGCGAATTCGTCGCGGCGCTCGAATGAGAGGAGCTCGCCCGCCTCGCCCACGGCGCGCAGCAGGTGCAGCGACAGCGCGCCCGAGCCGACGCCCGCCTCGACGACACGGGCGCCGGGAAAGATGTCGGCGAGCGAGAGGATCTGCGCCGCATCCTTCGGGTAGACGATCGCGGCCCCGCGCGGCATCGACATCACGAAGTCGCTGAGCAGCGGTCGGAGGGCAAGGTACTCGTCGCCTGTGCTGTTCGGGATCACCGAGCCGTCGGGAAGCCCGACGAGCTCGGCGTGCCGGATCGTGCCGCGGTGGCTGTGGAACTCGCCGCCCTCGACCAGCGTGACGGTGTTGAGGCGGCCCTTGGGCCCCGTCAGCTGCACGCGATCGCCGTAGCGCAACGGGCCGCGGAGGGCGGGCTTCTGCTCTTCGCTCATTCGTCGAAGTCTACCGGCGCAGCGCATCCGCGCGCTGAGTCCGGTCGGCCGGCGCGGATCAGCGCGCCCCGCGCAGCGCGGCGAACTCGGCCCGCAGCCCGGCGGCATCGAGACCGGCGAGC
>CALMSE010000267.1 GCA_937872275.1 uncultured Leucobacter sp.
TCGCCGACCCCGAGTCCGAGTACCTCGTGCAGCGGGCGCTGAACCGGCTCACCGCCGGACGCACGGTGCTGATCATCGCGCACCGGCTGCACACGGTGACCGGGGTGGATCGCATCGTGGTGCTGGATCACGGGCGGATCGCCGAGACCGGCACGCACGCGGAGCTGCTGGATCGCGGCGGGCGGTACCGACGGCTGTGGGAGGCGGGTGGTGCAGCCGATGCGTCCGCCGCCGGATCCGCGCCGGCCGAGGGATCGGAGGTCCGGCGATGATCCGCACCCTGCTCTCCCTGCTGCCCGCCGGCAGCGGTCCGAAGGTCGCCCGGCACACCGCGCTGACCGTGCTCGGCGTCGCGCTCCGCGCGGCAGGAGCGGTGCTGCTCGTGCCCCTCGTGGCCGCGCTCTTCGGCGATGATCCCGCCGGCGCCTGGCCCTGAGTGCTGTGGCTCGCCATCGTCACCGCCGCCGGCTGGGCCGTCGACTGGGCGGTCGCCCGCATCGGCTACGGCCTCGGCTTCGGGCTGCTCGACAGCGGTCAGCGCGCCGTCGCCGACCGCATCGAGCGCCCCCGTCTCGACTGGTTCACCGCGGACCGCACGGCGACCGCGCGGCAGGCGATCGCCGCCACGGGCCCCGAACTCGTCGGCCTCGTCATCTACCTCGTGACGCCGCTGCTGAGTGCGGTGCTGATGCCGATCGCGGTCGCGGTGGCGCTCATCCCGATCTCCTGGCAGCTCGGGCTGGCCGCCCTCGCCGGGGTACCGGTGCTGCTCGGCGCCTACCGGGTCGCCGGACGCCTCGGTCGCGGAGCCGACCGTGCGTCGGCCGCCGCGAACGATGCGCTGACCGAGCGGATCATCGAGTTCGCGCGCACCCAGCAGGCGCTGCGCGCCGCGCGCCGCGTCGAGCCGGCCCGCAGCCATGCGGGTGCGGCGCTCGCCTCCCAGCACGGGGCGATGGTCCGGCTGCTGCTCATGCAGATCCCGGGCCAGATCGTATTCGGTCTGGCGACCCAGCTCGCGCTCGTGCTGCTCGCGGGTACCGTGGTCTGGCTCTCGGCGAGCGGCCGGCTGACGGCGCCCGAGGCGATCGCGCTCATCGTCGTGATCGTGCGCTACCTCGAGCCCTTCGCCGTGCTCGCCGAGCTCTCGGCCGGGGTCGAGGCCACCGCGGGCACCCTCAGGCGGCTGCGCGAGGTGCTCACCGCGCCCGCGGTGCCGTCGGGGGACGGGCGCCGGGACGGGCGGGGTGCGCAGGAGGCGCCGCGGATCGAGCTGCGCGGGGTCGGCTTCCGCTACGCGGGGGGCGAGGATCCGGTGCTCGACGGTCTCGACCTGGTCTTCGAGCCCGGGACGACCACGGCGATCGTGGGACCCTCGGGCTCGGGCAAGAGCACGATCCTGTCGCTGATCGCGGGACTTCACTCGCCCGTGAGCGGCTCGGTGCTGGTCGACGGCGCGCCGCTCGACTCCCTCGACGCAGGCGCCCGCCGCGAGCTCACGAGCGTCGTGTTCCAGCAGCCCTATCTCTTCGACGGGAGCGTGCGCGAGAACGTGCTCGTCGGCAGGCCCGGTGCCGACGAGGCCGACGTGCTGCGGGCGGCGGAGCTCGCGCGGGTGGACGCCCTGGTCGCGCGGCTGCCGGATCGCTGGGACTCGCGTGTCGGCGAGGCCGGCGGATCGCTCTCGGGCGGCGAACGCCAGCGGGTCTCGATCGCCCGCGCACTGTTGAAGCCTGCGCCCGTGCTGCTCGTCGACGAGGCGACGAGCGCTCTCGACACCGAGAACGAGGCGGCGATCACGCCGGCGCTCGCGAGCGACCCGCTGCAGCGCACGCGGATCATCGTCGCGCATCGGCTCGCCAGCATCCGTGCGGCGGATCGCGTGGTGTTCGTCGAGGAGGGTCGGGTCGTCGAGCAGGGCGCGGTCGACGAGCTGCTCGCGGCCGGCGGCCGCTTCGCCGAGTTCTGGCGTCAGCAGGACGCCGCGACCGGCTGGCGGATCGGGGCTGGAGAGCCCTGAGATGCCGCGACTCGCATCGTCTGGCCGTGTCCCGGGAACGGATGGGGCCGGCGCTGGATACCCTGATCGGGGATGCCGCGAAGGTCGGGGCGAGAAGGGCCTGGTATGACGGCGACGCAGAGTCAGGGAGAAGAGCAGGAAGCGGTCCCTCGGCGCGCAGGCCTCGTGCTGACCGCTCTGGTGCTCACCGCGATGGTCTGCAATCTCAACATCTCGGCCGCGACCGTGGCGCTGCCGTCGATCGCGACGGCCTTCGACGCCTCCCAGACGGTGCTCAACCTGATCGGGCTGGGCGCCGGTCTCGGATTGTCGATGTCGGTGCTCTACTTCGGTGCGGTCGCCGATCGGTACGGGCGCAAGCAGCTGCTCATGATCGGCCTGGTGCTGGTCGTCGTCGCCAGCCTGATCTCCGCCTTCGCCCCCTCCGCCGAGGTGCTCATCGCCGCTCGGGTGTTCACGGGCCTCGCCGCGGGCATGGCCTACCCGACGACGCTCTCGCTCATCACCGCGCTCTGGGCGCCGGGGGCGCGCAGAACCGGAGCCATCGCGATCTGGTCGAGCGTGGGCGGGATGACCTCGGTCGCCGGCGGCGTGCTCGCCGGCACGCTGTTGATCTGGTTCGACTGGGGCTCGGTGTTCTTCCTGAGCGTCCCGGTCGCCGTGGTCGCACTGCTGCTCGTGGCGCGCGCGGTGCCGAGCCGTGTCGGGGAGTCGGACGAGGCGGTGGACCACCTCGGAGGCGTGCTCTCGGTGCTGGGAATCGCCCCGCTGGTGCTGGGCATCAGCTTCGTGCTGGCCCCGGGCCTCGGCTCGCTGGGAGCCTGGCTGCTCGTGGCCGCGGCGGTGCTGCTCGCGCTGTTCGTGGTTCGGCAGCTGCGGGCGGGCAACCCCATCTTCGATCTGCGGATCGCCCGGCGCCGCATGTTCTGGGTGCCGGCGCTGTGCGGCATGATCATCTTCGGAGGCATGATCGGTGCGATCTTCGTCGGAGAGCAGTTCATGCAGTCGGTCCTGGGGTACACCGCGCTGGGCGCGGGCCTCGCAGTGATCCCGGCGGCCGTGGGCCTGGTGCTCTCGGCCCCGCTCGCAGCTCGGCTCGTGACCGCGAAGGGGACGCGCCGCGCGATGCTGGCCGGATACCTGATCGTGCTGCTCGGGTTCGTGTCGATGCTGTTCTGGCGCGAGGGGAGCCCCTATCCGCTGCTCGGATTCAGCTTCCTCGCCATCGGGGCGGGGGCGGCCTTCGTCATCACCTCCTCGTCGCGGGCGCTCACGAGCAGTACCCCCGTGCGCCGGGTCGGCATGGCGTCCGCCACCTCGGATCTGCAGTCCGATCTCGGCGGCTCCGTGTTCCAGGCGCTGCTCGGCGCGATCCTCGCACTCGGCTTCTCCTCTGCGATCTCCGCTGCGATCGCGTCGAGCGGCGCGGCCGATTCGATCACGGCCGAGGTGAGCCAGGCACTGCGGTCGTCGTTCGCCTCCGCGGCTCAGGTCGCATCGCAGTACCCCGAGTACCAGGATCAGATCCTCGAAGCGGCGAAGCAGAGCCTGGTCGACGGCGCACTCGGCGCCTACCTCGTCGGAGGGGTCGCGATCGCGATCGGCACCGCGCTGGTCCTGGTGCTGCTGCCGTCGAACCGCAAGGAGAACGAGCTGCTGGCGGGCTACGCCGAACGCGAGGGGTGACGCCGGGGCCGAACGCGCGTCGGATCGGGACGGGGCAGCCGATCCTTCCTCGGCCTCCCGGGCAAGCTCCGGGGTGTCAGGGATCTCGGAGATGTCACGGATCTCGGACGGGATCGGCCGTTTCGATCCGAGATCCGTGACATCTCCGAGGATCGTGACGGGCGGACGGCGTCCGGCGGGTGCCGAGAGCCGATCCAGGGCGCGCGCCATGCGTCCCCGCGACGATGAGCGCCGCCAGCGCAACGGCCGTCACGAGTCCCCGGACTCACCTGCGTCTCGGGGGTGGAGCTGCCGCCCGCTGCGCGACGACCCACTCCCGCAGCCTCGGATGCGCGTTCGGATGCCGCAGGATCGCAGCGCGCAACCGCGGGTGCTCCGTCACCAGCGGGACGCAGGGACCGACGTCCCGCCCCTCCGACGGCGCTACACCGAGAAGTACTTCGCCTCCGGGTGGTGGAACACGAATGCGTCGGTCGACTGCTCGGGGTGCAG
Source organism: uncultured Leucobacter sp. (assembly GCA_937872275.1). Classification (GTDB taxonomy): domain Bacteria; phylum Actinomycetota; class Actinomycetes; order Actinomycetales; family Microbacteriaceae; genus Leucobacter. The sequence continues at coordinate 4,199 of CALMSE010000267.1, forward strand.
CTGCAGCTCCTCCGACAGCTCGACGCCGATGCGCCCGGGCTGCAGGAGCTCCACGACCTTCGTGCGATCCGCCATCTCGGGGCAGGCCGGGTACCCGAGCGAGAAGCGGGCCCCCCGGTACTTCAGCTTGAAGAAGCCCTCGACATCGTCGGGCTCCTCGGCGCCGAATCCCAGCTCGCCGCGGATGCGCTGATGCCAGTACTCGGCGAGCGACTCGGTGAGCTGCACCGCGAGGCCGTGCAGCTCCATGTACTCGCGGTAGCGATCCGCCGCGAAGAGCCTCGCCGTGTGCTCGTCGACCCGCGAGCCGACGGTCACGAGCTGCACCGCGAACACGTCGGGCCGGCCCTCGGCCTCCACCGCCTCGCGCGAGCGGATGAAGTCGGCGAGGCACAGGTGCCGGTCGCGGCGCTGCCGCGGGAAGGCGAAACGCAGTCGCTCGGAGCCGATCCGGCCACCGGATCCGCCGTCGGGGGCGAGCACGCCGCCCTGCTCGCCGTGATGCAGGATCGCGACCTCGTCGCCGTCGCTGTACGCGGGGAAATAGCCGTAGACGACCGAGGCGTCGAGCATGCCCTCCGTGTGCATGCGGTCGAGCCACTCGCGCAGCCGAGGCCGCCCCTCGCTCTCGACCAGCTGCTCGTACGTCGCTGCGCCCTCGCCGCGGCCCGAGCGCAGGCCCCACTGGCCCATGAACACGGCGCGCTCGTCGAGCAGCGCCGCGTAGTCGGCGAGCGGCACGCCCTTGACGATGCGGGTGCCCCAGAACGGGGGAGCCGGCACGGGGTTGTCGCGGGCGACGTCGCTGCGCGCGGGCAGGTCGGCCTCCTCGGTGACGGTGAGCTGCGCCCCGCGGCGGTGGACGCGCTTCTTCAGCGGCGGCAGCCCGACCGCGTCGGGCGACTCGCCTCGCGCGACGCGCACGAGCGGCTCCATCAGCGCGAGCCCCTCGAATGCGTCCTTGGCGTAGCGCACCTCGCCCTCGTAGATCGCGGCGAGGTCGTCCTCGACGTAGGGGCGGGTGAGCGCCGCCCCGCCGAGGATCACCGGGTACTTCTTCGCGAGCCCGCGCGCGTTCAGCTCCTCGAGGTTCTCCTTCATCACCACGGTCGACTTCACGAGCAGCCCGCTCATGCCGATCACGTCGGCCCCGTGCTCCTCGGCGGCCCTCACGATCTCGGCGATCGGCTGCTTGATGCCGATGTTGACCACGGTGTAGCCGTTGTTGGTGAGGATGATGTCGACGAGGTTCTTGCCGATGTCGTGCACGTCGCCGCGCACGGTCGCGATCACCATCGTGCCCTTCGACGCCGATTCCCCCTCGATCCGCTCCATATGCGGCTCGAGGAATGCGACCGCGGCCTTCATGGTCTCGGCCGATTGCAGCACGAAGGGCAGCTGCATCTCGCCCGCGCCGAAGCGCTCGCCGACCACCTTCATGCCCGCGAGCAGGATGTCGTTCACGATGCTGAGCGCCGAGCGCCCCTCGTCGAGCGCGAGCCGCAGGTCGTCGGCGAGACCCTTCTGCTCGCCGTCGATGATGCGGCGCTCGAGGCGCTCGGTCACGGGCAGCGCCGCCATCTCGGCGGCGCGCTGATCCCGCATCGAGGCGAGGTCGACCCCGCTGAAGATCTCCAGCATGCGCGCGAGAGGGTCGTAGGTCAGGTTCCCCTCGGCGTCGTACGCGCGCCGATCCCATACGAGGTCGAGCGCGACCTCGCGCTGCTCCTCGGGGATGGAGGCGAGGGGGAGGATCTTGGCGGCGTGCACGATCGCCGAGTCGAGCCCCGCCTGCACCGCCTCGTGCAGGAACACCGAGTTGAGCACGACCCGCGCGGCGGGGTTCAGACCGAAGGACACGTTCGAGACGCCGAGCGTCGTATGCAGTCCCGGGTATTTATCCGTCAGCTCCCGGATCGCCTCGATCGTCTCGATCGCGTCGCGCCGGGTCTCCTCCTGGCCGGTGGCGATGGGGAAGGTGAGGGCGTCGACGATGATGTCGCCCTCGCGCATGCCCCAGTCGCCCACGAGGGAGTCGACGAGGCGGGAGGCGATCCGCACCTTGTCCTCCCGCGTGCGCGCCTGGCCCTGCTCGTCGATGGTGAGGGCGATCACCGCGGCGCCGTGCTCCTTGACGAGCGGCATGATGCGGGCGAAGCGGCTGCCGGGCCCGTCGCCGTCCTCGTAGTTCACCGAGTTCACGACGGGGCGCCCGCCGATGAGCTCGAGCCCCGCCTGCAGCACGGCCGGCTCGGTCGAGTCCATGACGATGGGCAGCGTCGACGCGCTCGCGAGCCGCGATACCACCTCGCGGGCGTCGGCGACGCCGTCGCGCCCCACGTAGTCGACGCAGACGTCGAGCAGGTGGGCGCCGTCGCGGATCTGCGCCTTCGCGATCTCGACGCACTCGTCCCAGTCCTCCGCCAGCATCGCCTCCCGGAAGGCCTTCGAGCCGTTCGCGTTCGTGCGCTCGCCGATCGCGAGGAAGGCGGCGTCCTGCTTCAGCGGCACCGCCTGGTAGAGGCTCGACACCTCGTCTTCGCGGGCCGGGGTGCGCGGGGCGGGGGCGGATCCGCCCAGCCGCTCGACGACCGCGCGCATGTGCGCGGGGGTCGTGCCGCAGCAGCCGCCCACGAGGCTGAGGCCGAACTCGCGCACGAACTGCTCCTCGGCGACCGCGAGCTCCTCGGGGGTGAGCGGGTAGACGGCGCCGTTCGGCCCGAGCACGGGGAGCCCCGCGTTCGGCATCACCATCACCGGCACCTGCGAGTGCTTCGAGAGGTAGCGCAGGTGCTCGCTCATCTCGGCGGGGCCGGTGGCGCAGTTCAGGCCGATCGCGTCGACGCCCATCGCCTCGAGCGTGGCGAGCGCCGCCCCGATCTCGGAGCCCATGAGCATCGTGCCCGTCGTCTCGACCGTCACCTCGACGAAGATCGGCAGCCCGACGCCCGTCCGCGACGCGGCGAGCTTGCAGCCGTTCACGGCGGCCTTCGTCTGCAGCAGATCCTGGCTCGTCTCGATGAGCAGGGCATCCGCACCGCCGTTCGCGAGTCCCACGGCCTGCAGCGCGAAGGTCTCCTTGAGGTGGGCGTACGTGGTGTGGCCGAGGCTCGGCAGCTTCGTGCCGGGGCCCATCGAGCCGAGCACCCAGCGGATCCGCCCGTCCGCGGCCTCCGCCGCCTCCACGGCTTCGCGGGCGATGCGGGCGCCCGCCTCGGCCAGCTCCTCGATGCGGTCGTCGATGCCGTAGTCGCCGAGGTTCGACCAGTTCGCGCCGAAGGTGTTGGTCTCGACGGCGTCGAGGCCTGTCGCGAGGTAGTCGTCGTGGATCTTGCGGATGACGTCGGGCCGCGAGACGTTCAGGATCTCGTTGCAGCCCTCGAGCCCCTGGAAGTCGTCGAGCGTTGGCGCCGCGTCCTGCAGCTGGGTGCCCATGGCGCCGTCGGCGATGACCACGCGTTCGCGCATGGCGTCGATCAGGGCGCGGGATCTGGGCGGGAACTGGGGATCGGTCTCACTCACCCCATCAGTGTAGGAGAGGTGCGGGAGTGGAATCGCGGCACGGCCGTTCGGACCGCGGGAGCCGTCGGGCAGGCGCGGGGCGGTCCGTCGTGAGGGCCCGGCGGGCGGCGCGGGATGGGGCTCGTGCACAGGCTGCGGGCGTAGTCTGGGGGAAGAGCCCCGACCCACGGGGTCCGGCCCGAGAGGCGGCGCGTGCAGACCATCAGCTACAACCTGAGGAAGAACCGCGCGCTGAACGAGATCGGGGGCCTCGCCGAGCAGTACGCCGTCGACATCCTCTGCCTGCAGGAGGCCGATGCGATCGCGCTGCCGTCGTCGCTCGGCCACCTCCGTCTCGTGCATGCGACCGAGAAGAACCGCCTGGGGCTCGCCATGTACGTGCGCGAGGACCGCTTCCAGGTGCGGGCGGCGCACACCTTCCAGCTGAAGAAATCGCTGCACGACCGCGTGCTGCAGCCCGC
>CALMSE010000268.1 GCA_937872275.1 uncultured Leucobacter sp.
TCGGCGGGCGGCGGGCTGACCCTCGCGCTGCTGCTCGCGATCCGCGATGCCGGGCTCGCCCAGCCGGCCGCGGCCGTCGCGCTCTCGCCGTGGGTCGATGCGACCTGCTCGAGCCCCTCCTACGCCGAGCGCGCGGAGCGGGACCCACTGCTCTCGACCCGGCAGCTGCTCGACGCCGCCGCGGTGTACCTCGCGGGGGCCGACCCGAGGCACCCGCTCGCCTCGCCGCTCTTCGCCGATCTCACGGGCCTCGCGCCGCTGAGCGTGCACGTCGGCAGCGAGGAGATCCTGCACGACGAGGCGCTCCGCCTCGCCGAGGCCGCGGGCGGCACCGCGCGCGTCTGGGAGGGCATGGTGCACGACTGGTCGCTGTTCTGGTTCGCAGTCGACGAGGGCGCCGAGGTGCTCGCCGAGGTCGGCGCGACCATCGCGGCCGCCACCCGCTGAACCGCAGACTCGCCGGACCGCCGAACCGCCGACCCGCAACACGCTTGAAGAAGACCCGAAGAGGAATCGACCATGACCACTCAGAACACCGAACACCACGACGTCGTCATCGTGGGCGCCGGCGCCGCCGGGCTCTACATGCTCGTGCAGTGCCGCAGGCTGGGGCTCGACGCGATCGCGCTCGAGCGGGCCGACGACGTCGGCGGCACCTGGTACTGGAACCGCTACCCGGGCGCCCGCTGCGACGTCGAGAGCCTCGACTACTCCTACTCCTTCGACGAGGAGCTGCAGCGGGAGTGGCGCTGGACGGAGAAGTACGCGACCGCGCCCGAGATCCTCTCCTACCTGCAGCACGTGGCCGACCGCTACGAGCTGCGTCGCGACATCCGCTTCGGCACCCGCGTCGCCTCGGCCGAGTTCGACGAGGCGACGAGCGGCTGGACCGTGACCGCCGAGGACGGCGCCGTCTTCACGAGCCGCTACGTCGTCGCCGCGACGGGCGTGCTCTCGCACCCGAAGGCGCCGAGCTTCCCCGGCCAGGAGCGCTTCCGCGGGGAGATCCTCGTCAGCAACCGGTGGCCGACGGAGGGATTCGACTTCACGGGCAAGCGCGTCGCGGTGATCGGCGTCGGCTCGACCGGCATCCAGATCAGCCCGATCGTCGCCCAGGAGGCGGACCAGGTCTTCATCCTGCAGCGCACCCCCGCCTACTCGATCCCGGCGTTCAACCGACCGCTGAGCGACGAGGAGTTCGCGGAGGCCGTCGCCTCGTACCCCGAGCGGCGCAGGATCGCGCGCGAGTCGCTGCTCGGCGTCGACACCCGGAACGAGAACCGCTCGACCTTCGACGTCTCGGAGGAGGAGGTCGCGGCCGCGTACCAGAGCAACTTCGACTACGGCGGACCGATGAAGCTGGTCACGACCTTCAACGACGCGGTCACCGACACGAAGGCGAACGACGTCCTCGCCGCGTTCCTGACCGAGCGGATCCGCGAACGCGTAGGCGACGACGAGCTCGCCCGCCGGGTCACCCCGGACTATGCGGTGGCATCCCGCCGCCTCTGCGTCGACACCGACTACTACGAGACGCTCACGCGCGAGAACGTCACCCTCGTCGACCTCCGCGATGATCCGCTCGTCGAGCTCACCGAGACCGGCTTCCGCACGGAGCAGGGCGAGCAGCAGGTGGACGTCATCGTGCTGGCGACCGGCTTCGACGCCGTCACCGGCGCGCTCAGCCACATCGACCCCCAGGGCCGCGGAGGCCTCTCGCTGCGCCGCAAGTGGGAGGAGTACCCGGCCAGCTACCTCGGCATCATGGTCGCGGGCTTCCCGAACCTCTTCATGGTCGACGGCCCGCTGAGCCCCTCGGTGAACTCCAACATGTTCGTCGCGATCGAGCAGCACGTGGAGTACATCACCCGCCTGCTGCAGCTCTCGCTCGATCGGGGCGGCGCCACGATCGAGGCGACGCCCGAGGCGGAGCAGGAGTGGATCGAGCACGCCGCCGAGGTGGCGAACACGACCGTGTTCCCGCTCACCGACTCCTGGTACTCGGGGGCGAACATCGCCGGCAAGGCGAGCGCCATCATGCCCTACCTCGGCGGCATCGGCGGCTACCAGCGCATCATCGACGAGATCGCCGACGACGGCTTCCGGGGCTTCCGCGTCACCGAGCCGGCGGACGCGGTGACCGCCGGCGCCTGACGACCAGACCCCATCGACCCCGCGGCGGGGCATGCGCGCCCGCCGCCCAGCAAGGAGAGCCACGTGAGCACGCAGATCCGCGCGAGCATCGTCGAGAAGATCGGCGCCCCCTTCACCTACACCGACCTGCTCATCGACGACCCGGGGCCGGGAGAGATCCTGGTGCGCATCGTCGCCGGCGGCGTGTGCCACACCGACGCGAACACGCGCGGCGGCGACATGCCGCTGCCGCTGCCCGGCGTGCTCGGTCACGAGGGCGCCGGCGTCGTCGAGGCCGTGGGCCCCGGCGTGACCTCGCCCCGGGTCGGCGATCACGTCGTGCTCGGATGGCCGTACTGCGGCGAGTGCAAGAACTGCCTCGAGGGCGAGCCGCGCTACTGCCTGAGCATCGGCCCGGCGCTCGTCGCCGGGGTGCGCTTCACCGGGGAGCAGGCGGGCACGAGCGCCTACCGCCGCCTCGACGGAAGCCCCGTGTCGGGCCACTTCTTCGGGCAGTCGTCGTTCGCGACGCACTCGCTGGCGCTCGCCCGCCAGGCGGTCGTGATCCCCGACGACATCCCGCTCGAGATCGCGGGCCCCCTGGCCTGCGGCATCGCGACCGGAGCAGGCGCCGTGCTCAACACCGTGCGCCCCCGGGTCGGCGAGAGCATCGTCGTCTACGGCGCGGGCGCGGTCGGCCTCTCGGCCGTCATGGCCGCGACGAACACGCCCGCGACCACGATCATCGCGGTCGATATGCACGACTCCCGCCTCGAGCTCGCGAAGCGGTACGGCGCGACGCACGTGTTCAACGCGGGCGCCACCCCCGACGTCGTGGCGGCGATCCACGAGCTGCTCGGCGGCACCGCCGACTACGCGATCGACTGCACCGGGGTCATCCCCGTGGTCGAGCAGACCATCGAGACCGTCGGCATGCTCGGCACCGCGATCCTCATCGGCGGCGCCCCGGCCGAGGCGGCCTTCACCGCCGACCACTTCCGCACCCTGTTCGGCAAGCGGATCGTGGGCACGCTGGGCGGCAGCGGCCGCTCGGAGCGCCTCATCCCGGCGCTCCTCGAACTGTGGCGCCAGGGCCGCTTCCCCTTCGACGAGCTCGTCCAGACCTTCGACTTCGAGGACATCGAGGGGGCGCTCGAGGCGAGCCACCGGGGCGACGTGATCAAGCCCGTCGTCCGCATGCCCGAGCCCGCGGCGGGCTGAGAGAACCGAGGAGACACGACATGAGATTCCAGGGAAAGATCGCGCTGGTGACCGGGTCCGGCTCGGGCATCGGCCGCGCCGTCTGCCTGCGCCTGGCCGCCGAGGGCGCCACGGTGGTCGCCGCCGACGTGAACGCGGCCGCGGCGCAGGAGACCCTCGACCTGATGGAGCAGACGGGAGGCGGAGGCTCGATCCTCGCCTTCGACGTCGCCGACGCCGCTGCCGCCTCGGCGGCGGTTGCGACCACGGTCGAGCGGCACGGCGCGCTGCACCTGGCGGTCAACAACGCGGGCATCCCCGGCGTCAACCACCCCATCGGCGACCTCGACCCCACGGATTGGGACCGCCTGATCGCGATCAACCTGAGCGGCGTCGCATACGGCCTGCACGCCCAGGTGCCGGCGATCATCGCCTCGGGCGGCGGTGCGATCGTGAACATGTCCTCGATCGCGGGCGCGATCGCGGTGCCCGACAACCCCGCCTACACCGCCGCGAAGCACGGCGTCGCCGGCCTCACGAAGGCCGTCGGCGCCGACTACGGGGCGCGGGGCGTGCGCGTCAACGCGGTCGGGCCCGGGTTCATCTCGACGCCGCTGCTCGCCGAGCTGCCGCGCGAGGTCACCGACGAGGTCGCGGCGAAGCACCCGATGCGCCGCCTGGGCGAGGCCGATGAGGTGGCCGCGCTCGTCGCATTCCTGCTCAGCGACGACGCCTCGTTCATCACGGGCAGCTACCACCTGGTCGACGGCGGCTACACCGCCGTCTGAGCCGCGTTCGCCCGAACCGCGTTCATTCGAACCCCACCCGTTCGAACCACATTCGACAGCGTCGTCGAGAGCGAGGGTCACCCATGCCAGAGTCAGATCCGCTGCGGACCGCGCTCGGCGCCCCGCCTACGCCGCGGCGGCCTCCCGGCTGCGACGCGGCAGCGACGCGTAGAACTCGGCGTCGTCGAAGCCGGCCGGGAGCGGGATGCCGAACTCCTCGCGCGCGGCCCTCGGAATCTCGACGAGCACCATCTGCGGGTCGCACTGGTTCTCGTTGCGCGGCGTGTCGACGAAGGGGAAGCCGCCCGTCATGTCGGGGTCGTACTCCTCCCGGAAGCGTCGCATGTTCTCGGCGTTCTCGCCCGTCAGCGTCGCATGGGCGTCGGCCGCCGCGAAGTTGGCGAAGTAGTCGTACATGGTCCAGTTCGTGCCGACCGCCGCGTGCATGGTGCCGCCGCTGTAGAGGCCCGGGACACCCGGGAAGAAGGTCTCGAGGTGCAGCTTCGGGTGCCCGCCGGCCTGGTACTCGACCACGCCGTCGGGCAGGAAGTCGTAGCGCACCCGGTAGCCCGTCGCGAAGACGATCACGTCGATCTGCTCGCTCGAGCCGTCGGCGAAGTGCACCGTCGACCCCTCGACGCGAGTCACGTCGGGGTGGCGCTTCAGCAGGCCGTGCGAGAGCACGTGCAGCAGCGTGTTGCTGACGATCGGGTGCGTCTCGCCGATCGGGCCCTCCGGCTTCGGCAGGCCGTAGACCTCCAGGTCGCCGACGGTCGAGAGGATCACGTCGACGAAATCGTTCGGCTCGAGCCCCTCCATCCAGGGGCGCGACTCGACCCTGCCCCTGCCGTCGAGGAAGTCGGGCAACGCGTTGCCGAAGATCTGCTTCGGGAACACGTAGTAGGGGCGGCGCGTCGAGAGGAAGGCGGCATCCGCCCGGAAGGCGGCGTCCGAGACGATGTCGACCCCGCTGTTGCCCGCCCCGACGACGAGCACCCGCTTGCCGTCGAACTCCGAGGGCGAACGGTACTCCCGCGCGTGGATCGCCCGGCCCGTGAAGGTGTCGAGCCCCTCGATCTCGGGGATCTGCGGCAGCCACTGGGTGCCGATCGCCGAGTAGATCCCGCGGTAGTCGCGCGTCTCGCCGTTCGAGAGCCGCACGCGCCAGGAGGAGCCCTCCTCGGTCTCGACCTGTTCGGCGCTCTCGACGGCGACCCCGAACTCGCAGTGGTCGTCGAGGTGGAACTCGTGCGCGAAGCCCTGGATGTAGTCGCGCAACTGGTGCCACTTCGGGTACATGGCGAGATCGCTCGGCATCGGATACCCCACGAAGCCCCCGGCGATGCGCGAGGTGATCATGCTGCACGACTCGTACATCGGCGAGCCGGGATTGTCGATGTCCCAGATGCCCCCGGCGCGCGAGTTGCGCTCGATCAGGTCGAAGTCGATGCCGTAGCGCTTGAAGGCGCGGGCCGCGACGAGGCCGTTCGGGCCGGCTCCGATGATGAGGTACGTGGTGGGCAGGGTCATGGATCTCTCCTTCGAGTTCGATGCGCTTCGAGGATAGAACGGCGCGGCGCCGCCCGGCCATCGCGTTTCCCGTGCGCGAGCGAACGGAATGCTAAACGGGCTGACGGCGTCTCGGGCAGGATCGCACCGATCGGCAGGATTACACCGGCTTTCCGGGAATCGGGGTGCAATTCCGCCGATCGGTGCGATCCTGCGACAGCGAAGCCGCCCACGCGGCCGGCCGTGCTCGGGTAGAGGGACGAAGAACGAGGGACGAAGGACGAAGAACGAAGGACGGAGGCCCCTCGCGCAGACCCACCCACGGAACGGGAGCCCTCGCCCGGCGCGCGCCCGCTGACTAGTCTGGAAGCGCCCCGGCGGTGCAGGCGCCGGCGGTGGGCGCGCGGCGGGGCGCGATCCCTGCGACGAAGGAGGCGACGTGCGCGACGACGGCCGTGGGCTCGACCTCAGCATCCGCGGGCTGCACGCGCTGACCACGGTGATCGAGGAGGGCCATTTCGGTCGGGCCGCCGCGCGCCTCTTCGTGACCGTCTCGGCGCTCAGCCAGCAGATCCGCCGGCTCGAGCAGCAGGTCGGCACCCGGCTCGTGAACCGCGAGGCGCACCCGATCGCGCTCACGCCCGCCGGCGAGCAGTTCCTGCCCCACGCGCGACGCGTGCTCGAGGCGGCCGAGGGCGCCGCTCTCGCCATCGCGCGCTTCGAGCGCAGGCAGGATCGGGTGCTGCGGATCGGGTTCATCAACGGCGTCGCCGGCCCGGCGACCAACGCCCTGCTCAGCCGACTGCACGGCAAGATCGAGCTCACCCAGCTCGACTGGCCCGAGCAGCTGACGGCCGTGGCGAGCGGCTCCGTCGACGCGTGCTTCATCAGGCCGCCGCTCCCGGAGCAGGAGGGGCTCGTCTTCGAACCGCTCGCCGTCGAGCCGCGGGTCGCGACCGTGCACCGCGGCCACCGCCTCGCGGGTCGGCCGAGCATCTCGATCTCCGAGCTCGACGGCGAGGTGCACATCGACACGGAGCCGGAGGTCCCGAAGTCCTGGATCAGGTGGTGGGCGGTGGATCCGCGGCCGAGCGGGGCGCGGGTGGAGTACGGCCCCGTGATCCGCACGATGGAGGAGCAGCTGCAGGTGGTCGCCTCCGGGGCGGCGATCTCCATCACGGCGGCCTCGATCGCCGACTACTACTCCGGGGTGGGAGTCGACTTCATCCCGATCGACGACGTCGAGCCGTGCGCGGTCGAGCTGTGCACGCGCGTCGGCGACGACCACCCGGGCGTGCTCGAGCTGCGTCGGGCGGTCGCCGAGGTGCGGGCCTCGGCGGCCGGGTGAGGGCCCCGGCCGCTACCGCCCCAGTGCCTCGTCGGCGGTGGCGCCGCCGGTCGCGACCGTCACCTGGGTGCCCCAGGGGTCGAAGGCCCTGACGGCGCGGCCGTCGTCGGAGAAGGCGACGCCGCGGGCGCCGAGGCGCGCGACGAGCGCGTCGAGATCCTCGCGCCCGGGAACGGTGATCGCGACGTCGCCGAGCCCGAGGGCGGCGGCCCGAGGGCCCGCTCCTCGGCTGTTCCAGACGTTCATCGCGACGTGGTGGTGGTAGCCGCCGGCGGAGGCGAAGAGCGCCCCCGGGTAGGAGGCGACCGTCGGCTCGAAGCCGAGCGCATCGACGTAGAAGGCCCGCGCCGTGGGGACGTCGCCGACCTGCAGGTGCACGTGCCCGACCTTGCCGGCGAGACGGGCCGCGTTCGCCGTCGCCTGCTCGTCGAGGTGATCGCGCAGGTAGGCGTTCGGGTCGAGGTACAGCGTGTCCATGCGCAGCTCGCCGCCCGGGCCCCGCGACCACTCCGAGCGATCGCGGTCGACGTACAGCTCGATGCCGTTGCCCTCCGGGTCGGTGAAGTAGAAGGCCTCGCTCACGAGGTGGTCGCTCGACCCGACGAAGCGACTGCGCGGATGCTGTGCGGCGCGGTAGACGGTGGCGGCGAGCGAGGCCTGATCCTCGAAGAGGAAGGCGGTGTGGAAGAGCCCCGCCTGACGCGGGTCGACCGGCGGCAGCCCCGGCGTCGCGACGAGCTTCACCAGAGGCAGGGGCCCTCTGCCGAGCACGCGATGCACCTCGCCGCCCCGGGCCAGCTCCTCCAACGGCTCCAGCGCGAGCGCATCCGCGTAATACGAGGACATCGCCTCGAGATCGCCGACGCGCAGGGTGACGGCGTCCATTCCGGTCTGCGCGCTCAGGCGCGTCTCCGAGGTCGGCGCGGGCGCGGTTCCGTCATTGCGAGTCACGGTTCTCTCCTTTCGAAGCGGTGCGGGCGGGCGGCGGTGCGCCGCGCCCGCGAACGGGTCAGGCGCTCGCCGCGGTGAGCGCGTCGAGTTCGGCGCGGTCCAGCTCGAGCGTCAGCGAGGCGAGCAGCGCGGGCAGCTGCTCGGTGTTGCGAGCGCTCGCGATGGGGGCGGCGACCGTCGGCTGCTGCCTCAGCCAGGCGAGGGAGACCGTCGCGAGCTGCACGCCGCGCGCCCGCGCCACCTCGTCGAGCGCGGTGAGCACGGCGAGCCCGCGCTCGTCGAGGTACTTCGCAGCGCCCTCGGCGCGCACGCTGGCGCCGGGAGCGGCGGCGTCGGCCGCGGTGCGGTACTTGCCCGCGAGGAAGCCGCGGGCGAGCGAGTAGTACGGGAACACGGCCAGATCCGCGTCCTCGGCGACGGCGCGCAGGCCGTTCGTCTCGTAGCCGCGCTCGACGAGGCTGTAGTCGGGCTGCAGCGCCACGGGGGCGTGGAAGCCGCCGGCGGCCGCGATCCGCAGCCACTCTGCGGCGCGCTCGGCCGTGTAGTTCGAGATGCCGATCGCGCGGATCTTCCCCTCGTCCACCAGCTCCGAGAACGCCGCGACCGTCTCCTCGAGCGGGGACTGGGGGTCGTCGTAGTGCGCGTAGTAGAGGTCGATGCGGTCGGTGCCGAGACGCCGCAGGGAGGCGTCGGCCGCGGCCCGCACGTTGCTCGCGGCGAGGCCCGCGAAGTCGGGGTGGGTCGAGACCTTGCTCGCGATGACGACGCGATCGCGGGCGCCGCGCGCGGCGAGCCACTCGCCGATGATGGTCTCGCTCTCGCCGCCCGAGTGGCCCGGCGCCCAGTGCGAGTAGCCGTCGGCGGTGTCGATGAAGTCCCCGCCGCCCGCGGTGAAGGCGTCGAGCACCGCGAAGGAGGCGTCGCGGTCGGCCGTCCAGCCGAACACGTTGCCGCCGAACGCGAGCGCTGCGATCTCGATGTCCGTGCGTGCGATGCGGCTTCGTGCGACCATGCTGGCTCCTTCGATCGTGGTTCTCCCGACTCAGGCTGCAACCGTATCCGCGGCCGCCGCATTCCCGAGCGCGCGGACGGGCCTACCGCCTCCCACCCCGCGCGCCCGACCCCGAAGTCCTGCACTCGGGCCGAGATCTGCATTCAGGCCGACGAGAACCGCGGAAGCGCTCGGCCCGAATGCAGATCTCGGCCCGAATGCAGATCTCGGCCCGAATGAAGGATACAGACGGATACCGACCAGACGCCCTCTGACGAAACGGCGGCGACCCCGTACCCTGGAGGAATGGTGAACCATCGCTTCCTCGGCAACAGCGGCCTCAAGATCTCGGAGATCACCTTCGGCAACTGGGTGACCCACGCGTCGCAGGTCGACGACGACGAGGCGATCGCGACGGTGCACGCGGCGCTCGACCTCGGCATCACGACGTTCGACACCGCCGACACCTACGCCAACACGGCGGCCGAGGTCGTGCTCGGCAGGGCGATCGCGGGCCATCGCCGCGAGAGCCTCGAGATCTTCACCAAGGTCTACTTCCCGACCGGGCCGAAGGGCCCGAACGACACCGGGCTCAGCCGCAAGCACATCTTCGAGTCGATCGACGGCTCGCTGCGGCGTCTCGGCACCGACTACGTCGAGCTCTACCAGGCGCACCGCTACGACCACGAGACTCCGCTCGAGGAGACGATGCAGGCCTTCGCCGATGTCGTGCGGCAGGGCAAGGCGCTCTACATCGGCGTCTCGGAGTGGACGGCCGAGCAGCTGCGCGAGGGGCACGCGCTCGCGACCCGGCTCGGCTTCCAGCTGATCTCGAACCAGCCGCAGTACTCGATGCTGTGGCGGGTGATCGAGGGGCGGGTCGTGCCGGCCTCGGAGGAGCTCGGCATCTCGCAGATCGTATGGTCGCCGATGGCGCAGGGCGTGCTCTCGGGCAAGTATCTGCCGGGGCAGCCGGTGCCCGCGGGGTCGCGTGCGACCGACGAGAACGGCTCCAGCTTCATGACGGGGTTCCTGCGCGACGAGGTGCTGGAGGCGGTGCAACGGCTGAAGCCCTTCGCCGCCGAGGCCGGGCTGACCATGCCGCAGCTCGCGATCGCCTGGGTGCTGCAGAACCCGAACGTCGCCGCGGCGCTCGTCGGCGCCTCGCGCCCCGAGCAACTCGCCGACACCGTGAAGGCCTCGGGCGTCGTGCTCGACGCGGGTGCGATGGCGGCGATCGACGACGCTCTGGGCGACGCGGTCTTCGCCGACCCCGCGCACACCGAGGAGCTCTCTCCGAAGCGCCGGTTGGTGTAGGCGGCGGATCCGCCGGCGTCGACCCCGTGCCGCGACCCGTCCCTCGGCGCTGCCGACACGGTCTACCGCCGCACGGCCGACAGCACCGTGAACGTGCGGTCGCGCGACACCTGCCGGCTCGGGCCGATGACGCGCTCGACCAGCGGACGGTACCCGAGGTGCGAGTTGAAGACGAGGCGCAGCTCGCCGCCGGGGGCGAGCGCGCGTGCGCACGAGCGGATCAGCCGATGCGCCACCCCGGCGTGCACGGTCGCGCCCGTGTGGAACGGCGGGTTCAGCAGGATGAGATCGGCCCAGCCGTCGGGCACCGCCTCGGTGGCGTCGGCTCGATGCACCTCGACGCGGTCCGCGACGCCGGCGGCCTCGGCGGTGAGCCGGGTCGCGGCG
>CALMSE010000269.1 GCA_937872275.1 uncultured Leucobacter sp.
GGGCGCCGGTCTCGGCGGCGAGCGCCGCGAGCCGATCCGCCCGCCGGGCGACGGCGACGGTGCTCCAGCCGAGCTCCGCGAGACGCCGCACCGTCGCGGCCCCGATCCCCGAACTCGCCCCTGTCACGACCGCGCGCTTCAGCATCCCGTCTCCCTTCGCTCGTCCCCTCGCAGCCTACTCCCCCGTCGCTTCCCGCCTCCGCGGACGTCCGCGGCGCTCCCGGGCGGAAAGCGAAGGGCGGGCCGGCCCCGAAGGAACGACCCGCCCGACTCCCGCAGGGCTCGGCTCAGGCGAGCGCCTTCGCCTTCAGCGCCTCGAACTCGGCCTGGGTGATCGCACCCGAGTCGAGCAGCTTCTTGGCCTCGGCGATCTCGGCGGCGGACCCGCCCGCCACCTGGCGGATGTACTGATCCTGCGCGTCCTTCACCTGCTTGGCGGCCGCGACGTTGCGCTCCGCCATGCCCCGCCCGCGGGCGATCAGGTAGACCAGCGCGGTCAGGAGCGGCACGAAGATCAGGAAGATGAACCAGATCGCCTTGAACCAGCCGTTGAGCTTCTGGTCCCGGAAGAGATCGGCGATGATCGAGAACAGCGCCATCAGGTATGCGATGAAGATGAAGATGGTGAGGAACATCCACAGGAAGTCCCACAGGTTTGACAGGAACGACATCGTCGCGTTCTCCTACCGTCGAAAGGTCCCCCGCGTGGGGGACGGCCACCGTGGCCGCGGCTTCAGTCTACTCGCAGGGGCGACGCGGGGATATGCGCTCATGCGCGGCGTGTGACTCCGCGTGTCCCCGGGTTTGTGGCGAGCGGCCCGACCTCGTACCCTCATTCTGGAGCCACGCATCACCCGACCCCCGAGGAGCCCCCATGACCGACCAGGCCGCCTGGAACTTCGAGACCAAGCAGATCCACGCCGGGCAGCAGCCCGACCCCGTGACCGGCGCCCGCGCGCTGCCGATCCACCAGACCACCGCGTTCGTCTTCGAGAGCACCGAGCAGGCGGCCAATCGCTTCGCGCTCGCCGAGCTCGGCCCCATCTACACCCGCATCACGAACCCGACCCAGGACGTCGCCGAGCAGCGCATCGCCGCGCTCGAGGGCGGCGTCGCGGCCCTCCTGCTCGCGAGCGGCCAGGCCGCCTCGACCTTCGCGGTGCTGAACATCGCGAACGCCGGCGACCACATCGTCTCGTCGTCGTCGATCTACGGCGGCACCTACAACCTCTTCAAGTACTCGCTCGCGAAGCTCGGCATCGAGGTCACCTTCGTCGAGGATCAGGACGATCCGGCCGCCTGGCAGCGCGCGGTGCGCCCGAACACGAAGCTGTTCTTCGCCGAGTCGATCGCGAATCCGCGCTCGAACGTGCTCGACATCCGCGCCGTCGCCGACGTCGCCCACGAGAACGGCCTGCCGCTCATCATCGACAACACGGTCGCGAGCCCGTACCTCGTGCGCCCCTTCGAGCACGGCGCCGACATCGTGCTGCACTCGGCCACGAAGTTCCTCGGCGGCCACGGCACGACCCTCGGCGGCGTCATCGTCGACGGCGGCACCTTCCCCTGGTCGCAGCACGTCGACCGCTTCCCCGGCCTCACCGAGCCCGATCCCTCGTACAACGGAGTCAGCTACACGGGCGCCGTGGGCGACGCGATCGCCTACATCATCAAGGCCCGCGTGCAGCTGCTGCGCGACCTCGGCTCGGCCATCGCGCCGAACAGCGCCTGGCTGCTGCTGCAGGGCATCGAGACGCTGTCGCTGCGCATGGAGCGCCACGTGCAGAACGCGCAGTCCGTGGCGGAGTGGCTCGACCAGCACGGCGACGTCGCCACCGTCTGGTACTCGGGGCTGCCCACGAGCCCCTGGTACGCGGCGGCGAACGCCTACGCCCCGAAGGGCGTGGGCGCGGTGCTCTCGTTCGAGCTCAAGGGGGGCGTCGACGCCGGCAAGGCGTTTGTCAACAGCCTCGAGCTCTTCAGCCACGTCGCCAACATCGGCGACGTGCGCTCGCTCGTGATCCACCCGGCGTCGACCACGCACTCGCAGCTCACCCCCGAGCAGCAGCTCACCGCCGGCGTCACCCCCGGCCTCGTGCGGCTCTCGGTCGGTCTCGAGCACATCGACGACATCACGGCGGATCTCGAGCGCGGCTTCGCGGCTGCTCGAGAGGTCGTCGCGGCCCAGCGAGCTCAGGCCTGAACGCATCACCTTCCACTCACGATTCTGCTGAATGGATACGGCGGTGGTGAGTGTGACGCTCGGAGAGCCTCTCCAACCGTCACACTCACCACCGCCGTATACGTTCACCCTCGCCACGTCTGCCTCGGGCGCGACGGACCGGGCGGGCGCGAGATCCGCAGCCCGCATGCCGACAGGTGCCTTGCGAAGCGGTGAACGGTGCCGGTCTCCGGCCAGCCCCAGCGGATCATGCCCTTCCGCGTGCTGCCCGTGATCCAGTCCTGACGACGCTTCTCGCGGTACACGAGCTCGTCGGCCGAGCGGCCGGCACGCAGAGCCTCGTCGAGGTACTTCGCCTTGCCGTCGCACTCGCCGAAGAGATCCAGGCCGAGGAACTCGAAATCCACGAAGTATGTCCCACCGGTGCGCGAGACCACCGGCACCTGCAGCTCGACGTCGAAGCCGAGCCTGCGCAGGTACAGATGGCTCACGCTCTCGAGCACCGAATCGATGCGCGGATCCGCGAGCTCCACGATCTCCCTGGCTCGCATGACACCCCGCTCCCCCGGCATGTCCGCCAACGTCTCGAGCATCCTCTCGCGCCAGCGCTCGAGACGGATGCGATCGACACGACGCTCGACCCGGAACTCCTGCCGCAGAAACCCGTCCGCGCAGGCGGTCGCCGTCTCCGCGGCCCCGAAACGAGCCAGGTCGAGCAGCGTCCGATCGGGCGCGGTGCACAGCAGCCCGCCGATCTCCACCACATCCTCCGATCCCAGCGGCGCGCGATGCCGCACCACTCCGGCCGTGCTGCGCCCCGGCCCGTTCTCGGGCGCGCTGAGGTGCACACGCGGATCCGCCCGTGCATGCAGCGGAAGCCCGTGCAGCACCGCGGCAGAGGTTTGGGAGAATACGGGCTCGCCCACAGCGCGGCGCTGCACCGCGATGATCCTCGCAAGATGCCGACCTTCGGGTTTCAGCCCGTTCCAGGCTTCGGCTCGCATGCGGTACCCGCGGGCGACGGTCACGAGGTCGCCGTCCGTGACCCCCTCTCCCCGTCGCGTCGGGACGAGCATCTCGGCAAGCCTCTCGATCCTGGTCTCGACGGGTTCGATGGTTTCGGCGCTCATGCTCCGATCATGCGCCGCGCGCAACGGGCTCCAGGACCATTTCACCCAATCTGTGGACGACCGCCGGGAATCCTGCCTGTGAACAGCGAACGACCGGAAGGTGTCGCCTTCCGCCCGACTTCCGTCCAACGTATACGGCGGTGGCGAACGTATACCTCGGAGTGGACCTCCGGCCGTCACACTCACCACCGCCGTATACGTTCGGCGACAGAGAGGCGCGGGGAGAGGCAGTCGCGTAACATGGTCCACCGTCACCCGAGAACAGGGGAGAATGGGGAGCTATGGACTGGCAGACCCCCGAGGACTCGTTCCCGACGGACTTCATCACCGACGCCCAGCTCCGGGCGATCATCGGCCGGCCCCCCATCAGCGGCGGCTGGCGGGACGGCGATCCCGTCGGCGACCGCAGCTTCGCGCGGATCGGCACGGTGACGACCGAGGGCGGCGCCGAGATCCCCGGCGTCCGCCTCGCCTACGAGACCTTCGGCGAGCTGAACGAGCGCCGCGACAACGCGATCCTCGTCTTCCACGCGCTCACCGGCGACAGCCACCTCGTGGGCGATGCCGGCCCGGGGCACCCGACCGACGGCTGGTGGAGCGAGGTCGTCGGCCCCGGCCGCGCGCTCGACACCGATCGCTACTGCATCGTCGCCCCCAACGTGCTGGGCGGCTGCCAGGGATCGACGGGCCCCGCGAGCCTCGCCCCGGATCACACCGAGTGGGGCGGCCGCTTCCCGTACCTGACCATCCGCGATCAGGTCGCGGCGGCCGGGGCCTTCGCCGACGTGCTCGGCATCGAGCGCTTCGTGGCGGTCATCGGCGGATCGGTCGGCGGCATGCACGCCCTCGAATGGGGCCTCATGCACCCGGAGCGGGCCGAGCGCCTCGCGGTGATCGCCGCGCCCCCCGTGACGACGGCGGATCAGATCGGCCTGAACCTCGTGCAGCTCGAGGCGATCCGCACCGACCCGGCGTGGCGCGGCGGCAACTACTACGACGCACCCGACGGGGTGGGGCCCCACCACGGGCTCGCGACGGCCAGGCGCCTCGCGCTCCTCAACTACCGCAGCAACACGGAGCTCGACGAGCGCTTCGGGCGGGCCTGGCAGTCCGCGGTGAGCCCGCTCGGCGGCGGCGGCCGCTTCGCGGTCGAGAGCTACCTCGACTTCCACGGCAACAAGTTCACCCGCCGCTTCGACGCGAACAGCTACCTGACGCTCGTGCAGGCGATGAACTCGCACGACGTCGGCCGCGGCCGCGGCGGGGTGGAGCAGGCGCTCCGGGCGCTCACGCAGCCGACGCTCGTGCTCGGCATCCCGAGCGACCGGCTCTTCACGATCGACGGGCAGGATCAGATCGCCAGGCACGCCCCCGGCAGCCTCGACGGCGACGCGGCGACGCGGCTCGACAGCCCCTTCGGGCACGACTCGTTCCTGATCGAGCACGAGCTCGTGGGCGCGCAGCTCGAGCGGCTGCTGAGCACCCCGGCCTGAGGCCCGCCGACCACGGCGGCGACCCCGTCAGCCGTCGTAGCGCTGCCGGCGCGTCGCGTCGTGGACCTCGCCCACGAGCTCCTCGATGATGTCCTCGAGGAAGGCGACGCCGAGCTCCGCGCCGCTGCGGTCGACGACGCGCGCGAGGTGCACGCCGCGCGCCTGCATGCGCGCGAGCACGTCCTCCACCTCGGCGTCCGCGGGCACGGTGAGCATCTCGCGGATGCGCTTCGCCCGGATCGGCTCGTTCACTCGATCCTCGCCCACCCGCAGCAGGTCCTTGATGTGCACGTAGCCCGCGAGATCGCCGGCCGCGTCCCTGACGGGGTAGCGCGAGAAGCCGTGCTTCGTCACCGCCGCCTCCACGTCGGCGGGCGTCGCCCCGGGCGGCAGCTCCACGAGCCGGTCCGTGGGCACGAGCAGGTCGAGTGCGCGCTTCGTCGTGAACTCGAACGCCGCGGTGAGGGCGCCGCTGCGATCCTCGAGCACGCCCTCCCGCGTGGAGTGGCTCACGATGCTGGCCACCTCCTCGAGCGTGTAGGTGGCGTTCGCCTCCGATTTCGGCTCGACCCGGAAGAGGCGCAGCACGCCGTTCGCGATCGCGTTGAGCCCCGCGATGACATGGCGCAGCAGGCGCGACACCGCCACGAGCGGCGGCGCGAGCAGCAGCACCGCCTGGTCGGGCATCGAGAACGCGGCGTTCTTCGGCACCATCTCGCCGAACACGACGTGCAGGTAGGAGACGAGCAGCAGCGTGATGATGAACGCCACCACCGTGACCGCCTCGGCCTGCAGCCCGGTCCAGACGAGCGGGCCCTCCAGCAGATGGTGGATCGCGGGCTCCGACACGTTCAGGATGAGCAGCGAGCAGACCGTGATGCCGAGCTGGCTCGTGGCGAGCATGAGCGTCGCGTGCTCCATGGCGTACAGCGCGGTCTTCGCGCGCTTCGAACCGGCCTCGGCCCGCGGCTCGATCTGCGAGCGCCTGGCCGAGATCACCGCGAACTCCGCGCCCACGAAGAAGGCGTTGGCGATCAGCAGCACGACGAGCCAGACGATGCCCCACCAGTCGCTCACGAGGCACCCCCCTGCGGCTGGCGGGGCACTGGGCCGGTGTCGCCGCCGGGCTCGGGCGCGCGGTAGCGGAGTCTCGCGATCCTGCGCCCGTCCATGCGCTCCACGCGCAGCGTGGCCCCGTCGGGCAGCGGCACCTCGTCGCCCCGCTCGGGGATGCGGCCGAGCTCCGAGAGCACGAAGCCGGCGATGGTGTCGTAGTCGTCGCCGTCGGGGATCGCGATGCCGGTCTGGGCGCGCACCTCGTCGGGCCGCAGCTCGGCGGGCAGCATCAGCTCGTCGCCGCTGCCGACCACTCCGGCCTTGGCCCGGTCGTGCTCGTCGGCCACCTCGCCGACGATCTCCTCCACGATGTCCTCGAGCGTCACGATGCCGGCGGTGCCCCCGTACTCGTCGACGACGACGACGAGCTGGAAGCCCCGCGTGCGCAGGTCCTCGAGCAGCTGGTCGAGGTGCATCGTCTCGGGCACGCGCACGACCTCCTCGACGAGCGCCGCCACGGGCACCTCGTCGCGCTTGGCGCGCGGCACGGAGACCGCCTGCTTGACGTGCACGACCCCGACCACGTCATCGCGATCCTCGTCGATGACGGGGAAGCGCGAGTAGCCGGTGCGGCCGGCGAGCTCGAGCAGTGCCTGCGCGGGCTCCAGCCGGTGGATGCTCTCGACGCGGGTGCGCGGCGTCATGACGTCGGCCGCGGTGTGCTCCGCGAAGCGGAGGGTGCGGTCGAGCAGGGTCGCCGTGTCCTGCTCGAGGAGGCCGGCGCTCGCCGAGTGCCGCACGAGCGAGGAGAGCTCCTCGGCGCTGCGGGCGCCCGAGAGCTCCTCCTTCGGCTCGATCCCGATGGCCCGGAGCAGGCCGTTGGCGCTGCCGTTCAGCACGACCACCGCGGGCTTGAACACCGCGGTGAAGGCGGCCTGCAGCGGCATCACGAGACGCGCGGTGGCGAGCGGCATCGCGATGGCGAAGTTCTTGGGCACGAGCTCGCCCACGATCATCGATGCGAAGGTCGCGAGCACGAGGGCGACCGTCGCGCCGATGCCGCGGCGGAAGCCCTCCGGCACGCCGATGGCGGCGAGCGGGCCGTCGAGCATCGTGCTGATCGCGGGCTCGAGCGTGTAGCCCGCGAGCAGGGTCGTGAGCGTGATGCCCAGCTGCGCGCTGGACAGGTGCGTCGAGGTGCGGCGCAGGCCGCGGATCACGATGTCGAGACCGCGCTCGCCGCTCGCCCTGCGCCGCTCGAGCTCCTGGCGGTCGAGCGCGACGAGCGAGAACTCGGCCGCGACGAAGACGCCGGTGCCGAAGGTGAGGATCACGCCGATGCCGAGCAACCACCACTCGTTCACAGGCGCTCCCGGAGGAGGTGCCGCGCCTCGGCGCGGCCGGTACTCGGAGGGTCCGCGGGTCTTCGGGAGGGTGCGTCCATGATCGGATACACCCTACCATCGGGTCCCTTCGGATCAGCGGGGAATCCGGCCCCGGGATTCGCCCACGGCGCACATTCACCATGTGAAAAGGCGTAAGCTTGACGGCGTGCGTCCGCAACGGCTGCGATGGCGCATGCGGGTGCGCCCGCGCGTCTGTACGAGGAGAGGACATCGCTTTGGCTGAGCGGACGAATGTCGCCGGCATCGGAGGCACCGCAGAAGATTTCGGCGCGAATGCGTGGCTGGTCGACGAGATGTACAAGCAGTACACCGTCGACCCGAATTCGGTCGATCGATCCTGGTGGCCGGTCCTCGAACGGTACGCCGGTTCCGGCGCGGCCGATCAGGGCCCCGCCGCGGAGACCGCGCCCCCCGCGCGCACCGCCCCCGCGCACGCGCACCCCGAGTCCCCCTCGTCGGCTGCGCAACCCGCGGCCCCGGCGGCGCCCGCCATCGACCCGGTATCGCCCCCCACGACCCCGATCCAGCCGGCGCGCACGACGAACGTCGCCCCGCGCGAGGCGCCGATCCCCGCGGACTCCCCCCGCACCGCGCCGGTCACGGGAGTCATCGAGGTCGAGACCGAGGACCAGGTCACGCCGCTCAAGGGCATGGCGCGCACCCTGTCGAAGAACATGGACGAGAGCCTCGCGGTCCCCACGGCGACCAGCGTGCGCACGGTGCCGGCGAAGCTGCTCATCGACAACCGCATCGTCATCAACAACCACCTGCGGCGCAGCCGCGGCGGCAAGGTCTCCTTCACCCACCTCATCGGCTGGGCGCTGATCCAGACCCTCAAGGACTTCCCGAGCCAGAACGTGGCCTACTCCGAGGCCGACGGCAAGCCGTCGATCGTCGTGCCGGCGCACATCGGCCTCGGCATCGCCATCGACGTGCCGAAGCCCGACGGCACCCGCTCGCTGCTCGTGCCCTCGATCAAGCGCGCCGAGACGCTCGACTTCAACGAGTACCTGGTCGCCTACGAGGATCTGGTGAAGCGCACCCGCGAGGGCAAGCTCGCCCCGGCGGACTTCCAGGGCACCACCATCTCGCTGACGAACCCGGGCGGCATCGGCACGGTGCACTCGGTGCCCCGCCTCATGCAGGGCCAGGGGTCGATCATCGGCGCCGGCGCGCTCGAGTACCCGGCCGAGTTCCAGGGCGCGGCCGAGGAGGTGCTGGTGCAGCTCGGCGTCTCGAAGACGATCACGCTCACGAGCACCTACGACCACCGCGTGATCCAGGGCGCCGGCTCCGGCGAGTTCCTGAAGCAGGTGCACGAGCGCCTCACCGGCGGCCGCGGCTTCTTCGAGGAGATCTTCGCGGCGCTGCGCATCCCCTACAAGCCCGTGCAGTGGGCGAACGACATCCATGTCGACATCACCGGCCAGGTCGACAAGTCGGCCCGCGTGCAGGAGCTCATCAACTCCTTCCGCGTGCGCGGCCACCTCATGGCCGACATCGATCCGCTCGAGTACGTGCAGCGCACGCACCCCGACCTCGAGATCGAGAGCCACGGCCTCACCTTCTGGGACCTCGACCGCGAGTTCGTCACGGGCGGCATCGGCGGCAAGCGCACCATGAAGCTGCGCGACATCCTCGGCGTGCTGCGCGACTCCTACTGCCGCAAGATCGGCGTCGAGTACATGCACATCCAGAGCCCCGAGGAGCGGCTCTGGATCCGCGAGCAGGTGGAGGTGCCCTACGCGAAGCCCGGCCACGACGAGCAGATGCGCATCCTCGAGAAGCTCAACGAGGCCGAGGCCTTCGAGACCTTCCTGCAGACCAAGTACGTCGGCCAGAAGCGCTTCAGCCTCGAGGGCAGCGAGTCGGTCATCCCGCTGCTCGACGCCATGCTGATCGACGCCGCCGAGGACGGGGTCGACAGCGTCGACATCGGCATGGCCCACCGCGGCCGCCTCAACGTGCTGTCGAACATCGCGGGCAAGACCTACGGCCAGATCTTCCGCGAGTTCGAGGGCACCGCGAAGAAGACCGGCTCGGGCGACGTGAAGTACCACCTCGGCACGTCGGGCGTGTTCACCGCCCCGAACGGCACCCAGGTGCCGATCCACCTCGCCGCGAACCCCTCGCACCTCGAGACCGTGAACGGCGTGCTCGAGGGCATCGTGCGCGCGAAGCAGGACCTGAAGCCGATCGGCTCCTTCACCACGCTCCCGATCCTCATCCACGGGGACGCCGCGATGGCGGGCCAGGGAGTGGTCTACGAGACGCTCCAGATGTCGCAGCTGCGCGGCTTCCGCACGGGCGGCACGATCCACATCATCATCAACAACCAGGTCGGCTTCACGACGCTGCCCTCCGACTCCCGTTCGGCGGTGTACTCGAGCGACGTGGGCAAGGTCGTGCAGACGCCGATCTTCCACGTGAACGGAGACGACCCCGAATCGGTCGTGCGCGTGGCCCAGCTGGCCTACGAGTACCGCCAGAAGTTCCACAAGGATGTCATCGTCGACCTCGTCTGCTACCGCCGCCGCGGGCACAACGAGGGCGACGACCCCTCGATGACGCAGCCGCTCATGTACGACCTCATCGAGGCGAAGCGCTCCACCCGTCGCCTCTACTCCGCCTCCCTCGTGGGCCGCGGAGACATCACCGAGGAGGAGTACGAGCGCGCGAAGCAGGACTTCCAGGGCCGCCTCGAGCAGGCGTTCATGGAGACCCATGCCGCCCAGACCGGTGCGATCCCCGTGATCGATCAGAGCGGCATCGCCGAGGACGAGGGCGAGCCGCAGCCGGAGAGCACCGTGGTCGAGCATCCGACGGCGGTGGACCGCGGAGTCGTCGAGCGCATCGGCGAGGCCCACGCCAACCCGCCCGCCGGCTTCACGGTGCACGCGAAGCTGCAGCAGCTGCTCAACAAGCGCGTCGAGATGAGCCAGAACGGCGGCATCGACTGGGGCTTCGGCGAGCTCCTCGCCCTGGGCTCGCTGCTGATGGAGGGCACCGCGGTGCGCTTCGTCGGGCAGGACGCCCGCCGCGGCACCTTCGCGCAGCGCCACGCCGTCTTCCACGATCGGGCGAACGGCCAGGAGTGGCTGCCGCTGCTCAACCTCTCGGAGGATCAGGCGCGCTTCTGGATCTACGACTCCTTCCTCTCCGAGTACGCCGCGCTCGCGTTCGAGTACGGCTACTCGCTGCAGCGCGAGGACGCCCTGGTGCTGTGGGAGGCGCAGTTCGGCGACTTCGCGAACGGCGCGCAGAGCGTCATCGACGAGTACATCAGCGCGGCCGAGCAGAAGTGGGGCCAGCAGTCCTCCGTGGTGATGCTGCTGCCGCACGGCTACGAGGG
>CALMSE010000270.1 GCA_937872275.1 uncultured Leucobacter sp.
TCGCGTTCGACGGCTTCAGGCTGATGCCGCCCGAGTCGTACATGATGCCCTTGCCCACGAGCGCGAGGCGCGGGGTGTCCTCTCCGGCTCCCTCGGGGACGTACCGCAGCTTCACCATGCGCGGCTCCTCGGTGCTGCCGGCGTTGACCCCGAGCAGGCCGCCGCAGCCGAGCTCGATCAGTCGCGCCCGGTCGAACACCTCGGCCTCGAGCCCGAACTCGGGGGCGAGGCGCTCGATCACCTGCGCGAACTTCACCGCGCTCAGATGCCGCGGCGGCGTGTTGCCGAGGTCGCGGGCGAGTTCGGCGGTGCGCGCGAGGATCAGCCCCCGCCGCGCACCCTCCTCCACCGCGGCGGCGGCGCCCGCGGCGGCGAGGGTCAGCGCATCGAGTTGAACGGTCTTCGCGTCGCTCTTCAGCGCGTCGTACTGGTAGCGCGCGAGGAGCGCCCCCTCCACTGCGGCCTGGCCGGCGAGCTCGGCATCGAGGCCGCCGCCGATGACGGCTTCGAGATCCACCGCGATGCTCCCCGACTCGCGGGCGGCTCGGGTGAACGCCGCGACGGCGTCGCGCAGCTGCGCCGCCGTCTCGATGGCGGATCCGGTGCCCACGAGCACCCGCAGCTGCGCACCGGGGAGCGCGAGGGTCTGACCGCTCTTCCCCGTGAACCCCGCCGCGGCGAGCGCGTCGCGGTCGAGCCCGTCGGGGGCGCCCGCCGGGAGATCCCCCTCGGCCGGCACGAAGACGGCGACGGCGGTGGCCTCGGCGCCGGCGCTTCGCCCTGCGGCGGGCTCGGCGGTGACGGTGACCGTCACGCGGCGCTGCAGCGAGGGGACGGGATCGTAGGCGGGGTCGATGACAACACTCATGCGCCCCAGCCTAGCCTTCGGCGTTGACGGGAATAGACTCCCGGCGACGCCGTTCCATTCACCATGAGAGCCTTCGGATTCCTGTCGTTCGGCCATTACGGCGACGTTCCCGGCAGCCGCACCCGTACCGCGGGAGACATGCTGAAGCAGATGGTCGAGCTCGCGGAGGCCGCGGACGAGATCGGCGTGAACGGCGCCTATGTGCGCGTGCATCATTTCGCACCGCAGGCGGCCTCGCCGATCCCGTTGCTGACCGCGATGGCGGCGCGCACCGAGCGCATCGAGGTGGGCACGGGCGTGATCGACATGCGCTACGAGAACCCGCTGTACCTGGCGGAGGAGGCCGCCGCGCTCGACTGGCTCGCCGGCGGCCGCATCGCCCTCGGCATCAGCCGCGGATCCCCCGAACCGGCGCTGCGCGGCTACGAGGCCTTCGGGTACACGGGGGCGGAGGACGAGCGAGGCGCCGACCTCGCCCGCGACAAGTTCGATCTCTTCCTGCGCGCGATCGACGGCGAGAGGCTCGTCGACGGCGATCCGCGGATGGCGGGGCCGGGAGCCCGGCTCTCGATCGAGCCGCGCTCCCCCACCCTGCGCGAGCACGTGTGGTGGGGAGCGGGATCGCGCGAGACGGCCGAGCAGGCCGGCCGTCTGGGGCTGAACCTGATGAGCAGCACCCTGCTCACCGAGGCGACGGGCGAGCCCTTCCACGTGCTGCAGCGGGAGCAGATCGACCGTTTCCGGGCCGCATACCGCGAGGCGGGCCATACGAGGGCGCCGCGGGTGAGCGTGAGCCGCAGCGTCTTCCCGATCATGAACGAGCAGGACGAGATGTACTTCGGCCTGCGCTCGCGCGAGGACCACGACCAGATCGGCATCATCGACGGGCACCGCTCGACCTTCGGCAAGACCTATGCCGACGAGCCCGATCGCCTCGTCGAGCAGTTGCTCGCCGATGAGGCCGTAATGGCCGCCGATACGCTCATGCTCACGATCCCGAACCAGCTGGGGCCGGAGTACAATTTCCACATCCTGCGGTCGTTCGCCGAGCACGTGGCGCCGGCGCTCGGGTGGCTGCCGAACACCGAGGGACCCGTCGAAGGAGGCGCGATCTCATGAGCGCAGGGAAGCGGATCCTGAGGCTGGTGGGCTGGGCCGGCCTGACCGGCGCGGGCGCGCTGCACGCCATCTGGGCCTCGGGGTCCCCCTGGCCCGCGAAGAACGCCAGGCGGCTGAGCGAGGCCGTGATCGGCAGCCCGAAGGCGCTTCCCGGCCCCGAAGCCACCTGGGCCGTCGCCGGCGCGGCCTTCGCCGGAGGGGCGATCGCCGCGGGCGGACTCGACGAGGGCCGCGGCATCGTCTGGTTGAGGCGGCTCATGGGTCTCGCGCTGCTCGCGCGGGCCGCCTTCGGGGGCGACGCCGCGCTCAAGGCGCTCGGGCGCCCGGCTGCGGGCAGGCGCTTCCGCGAACTCGACCGGCGCTGGTACCGCCCCGTGTTCGGCATCCTCGGCCTCGCGATCCTCTTCAGCGCCAAGCGCTGACCCCGGCCGGGTGCGCCTCGGGGCACCGGCGCGACCGGATGCGCCGCGCAGTGCGCGACCGGGCCTGCATGCGCACCGACCGCCGGAGGTCATATGCTTCGTCTATGACAGACACGCCCCCGCCGCACCCGGCGGCTCCGGTCCCCCGCGAGATCCTCGCACCCGGCGTCACGACCGTGCTCTTCGCCCTGTCGATCGCGCTGCTCCCGCACGGCTGCTTCGTGCTCCTCGGGACGTCGAGCCGCGGTTTCTTCGCAGGGGCTGCCCTGCAGGCCTCGATCGGCACGGCCATGCTGGCGGCCGGCTTCTGCTGCGCGCTGTGCACTCTCGTGCTCGTGGGAGTGCGCGGGATCGTCCAGCAGCAGACCGACATCCTGCTGCGGGCCGAACGCGAGGGCATACGATGAGCCCCGACGAGCGCAGAGCGCCATGACGATCGAGGCGACCGGGCGCGTCATCCCGACCCCGCGCGGAGCGGATCTGGTCCTCGTGCGCTCGCTCTCGCTGTCCATCGACGAGGCCTGGGCGCACCTCACCGAGTCCGAGCTCACCGAGCTGTGGTTCGGGCCGTGGGAGGGGGACGGCCGTGCGGGCGGCGCCGTGCGGGTGCGCATGCGATTCGAGGATCACGAGCCGGCGATCGCGCTGCGGATCGTGGCGTGCGAGGCGCCGCGCAGGATCGTGGTCCTGGCCGACGAGGAGGTCGGCGGCTGGGAGCTCGAGGTGGAGCTCGAGGCCGATGGCGCGGAGGAGTCGCTGCTCACCTTCACCCACCACCTCGCGGATCTCGACGGCGTCGGCGAGATCGGGCCCGGCTGGGAGTACTACCTCGACCTCCTCGTCGCCGCGACGGAGGGTGCGGAGCGACCCGGGTTCGACCAGTACTACCCGGCCCTGAGCGAGGCGTATCTGTCGCAGATCTGACTCGGTCCCGCCGCGCCGCCCGGGCCTCCGGTCTGAGCGGATCGGGTAGACTGGTCGGCATGTGGATGTGACGCCGCCCGATTCCGCGCCCGAGGCGCCGAGCGACGCGTTCCCCTCATATCTTCTCTTCCGGCCCGATCGACGGTCGGCGACGAGGCACCGCGCGCACCCGGCATACGCCCGGCGGAACCCTCCTTCGCTCCGAGAGGCCCCGCATGCCCGCGTCCCAGTCCCACGCCCATTCGCTCCACCCCGGTCGCCTCCGCGATCACCACGGCGATCACCGTCGCGACCGCCCGGCCGGCCACCTCGCCGTGCGCGGCGTCTCCCGATCCTTCTCCGGGCGCCGGGTGCTCAGCGACGTCTCGTTCACCGCCCGGCCCGGGGACCGCATCGGTCTCATCGGCGAGAACGGCACCGGCAAGTCGACCCTGCTGCGCATCGTCGGCGGCATCGACGCGCCCGAGGCCGGATCGGTCTCGCACGCCGCGAGCTTCGGCTCGCTCGCGCAGGAGCTGCCCTACCCCGACGACACGCCCGTCTCCCGCGTACTCGACGACGCCCAGCGCGCCGAGCTCGTCGCCCGCGTGGCGATCGAGGCGGCGGGTGCCGAACTCGCCCGCGATCCCGAGGACGCCCGGGCGGCGACGGCCTATGCCGAGGCGCTCGAGGCAGCCGAGCGCGCCGGTGCATGGGAAGCCGAGGCGCGCCGCGGCGACACGCTCGCCGGCTTCGGCCTCGGCGG
>CALMSE010000271.1 GCA_937872275.1 uncultured Leucobacter sp.
CGGCCGCGTTCAGCAGCGCGACCTTGCCGATCTGCTTCAGGTAGTCCTTCACCGGATCGGCCGTGGCGCCCGGGATCAGGGTGGTGACGGTCGGCACGTCCTCCTCGTCGGAGGAGCGCAGCACGATCGCCCCGGTCGGCAGCGGCTCGTCGCGATTGACCGGTGCGCTCTCTCCGCCCTCGCCCGCCTCCTCGGCGTCGACCTCGGCGACCTCGACCTCCTCCTCGGCGTCGAGCGCGAACTCCGCCTCGTCGGCGGCCTTGGTCGACTTGCGCGACTTGGCCGGGGCCTTCTTCGCGGCCGCCTTCTTCGTCGCGGGAGCCTTCTTCTCCGTCTCCTCCTCGATGAGCGCGGCCTTCGCCGGGGTGCTCGCGGCCTTCGTCGCGGGCGCCTTCCCGGTGGCCGGCTTCTTCGCCGCCGGCTTCTTCGCCGCCTTCGTCGCAGTCTTGTTCGCAGCAGTCTTGGACGCGGTTGCAGTCGCCACGCGGCCGCCTCTCTGTGTCATCGGCCGGGTCGGCGGTCGTCAGCGTCCCCGGCATTCAGCTTCTCGCACGCGCCGTTTCGCGCGTATACCGTGAAAACCCATGTCAAGCCCTCGGTATTCCCCGGAGGGAATCGCGCGGCTCGAATGGGTTGCGCCTCCTATTATTGCACGCCGCGGGCCGTTCAGAGACCGCCCGGCGTCTCCCCCGCGCCCTGGTCGCGCTGCTGCGCGAGGAAACGCTCGAGTTCGCTCGCGAGCTGATCGGCGGTCGGGATCGATCCGTCCTCTCCCATGAGGGGAGATCGCAGCGACTGATCCTCCATATAGGAGTCGTAGCGCGCCTCGAGGCCGTGCACCATCTCCAGGGACTCCTGGTTGTCGGCGATCTGCTCGTCGACCTGGGCGTTGAAGGCCCGGGAGGACTCGCGCACCTCGTCGGTCGCGAAGATCAGGCCCGTGGCGACCATGATGCCGTCGAGCGCGGTCAGCAGCGCCTCCGGGTACTCGGTGCCGGAGAGGTAGTGGGGCACCAGCAGCGCGAAACCGACCACCTCCTCGCCGAGACTGTGGAGCCGGTACTCGAGCACGTGACCGGCGGAGGCGGCGAGCTTCGTCACCGGCTTCCACACCGATCGCGCCTCGATGAGGTCGTCGCGGGACCCGCTCACCGTCATGCGCACCGGGCGCGTATGCGGCACCGGCATGGGGATCGCGTGGGCCCACACGGTGGTCGAGACCTCGAACTCGTGCACGAGCATCAGCACCGTGTCGATGAACAGCTCCCAGCGGTAGTCGGGCTCGAATCCGCTGAGCAGCAGGAAGGGCGCGCCGAGCTCGTCGTGGCCGAGGGCGAGCAGGAGCTCCTCGGGCGAATAGTCGGCGAGGTGGTCCTGATCGAAGGTGATCAGCGGGCGGCGGGCACGGTAGTCGAGCAGCTGGTCCGAGTCGAAGCGCAGGATCTCCTCCAGGCCGCTGCGCTCCCACAGGTAGTCCTCGAGCTGCGAGACGACCCCTCCGGCGTCGCTGATCCCGCGCAGCGCCACGATGAGCGGGATCCCCTTGGGAACCCGCGCACGGCGCTCCGCGTACACGGCGGAGAAGATCGAATCTGTCACGCTTCCATCCTACGGAGCGGAGCCCCGGGGCGGAGGTTCCGGCGTCACGCCCAGAGCGAACCCGCGAACCGTCTCATGCCCCCCGAGGAACCGCCCCGGGTAGTAGGCTTGATGCGGCGTGCATCGGGCACAATCCACGCCGCCGCCATGAACGCGCACTACCGAGGGAGATCCCACTTGGCCGATCAGCAGTTTGACATCGTCGTATTG
>CALMSE010000272.1 GCA_937872275.1 uncultured Leucobacter sp.
GCACGATCCGCCGCGCGCCCGCGCAGCGCGGGATCGGAGGCCTCGCGCAGCGCGTCGCCCAGCAGGAAGAAGGCGAGCACCGTGACGGTGATCGCGAGCCCCGGCCACAGCACGACGAGCGGGTGCACCCCGATGTAGGCCTGCGTTTCGGCGAGCATGCGCCCCCACGAGGGCACGCGAGGCGGGGCCCCGAACCCGAGGTAGCTGAGGCCCGCCTCGGCGAGGATCGCGAGGCCCGCCGAGAGCGAGAGCTGCACGGTGAAGACGGGCATCGCGCCGGGGAGCAGATGGGTGCGCAGGATCGCCCACCGCCCGAGCCCCGCCGCCCGGGCGGCCAGCACGTAGTCGTGCGACGAGACCTGCCGCAGCTCGGCGCGCACGACCCGTGCGATGGCGACGCCGAAGCCGACGCCGACGGCCGCGATGACGACGGGGATGCCGCTGCCGAAGGCCGCGGCGAGCATGATCGCGAGCAGCAGGGTGGGGAAGGCGATGAGCACGTCGATGGCGACCGCGAGCGGTTCGCGCAGCCAGCGGGGCCCGAGCCCGGCCGCGACGGCGAGCGCCAGGCCGATGAGACCCGACAGCACGACGGCCCCGAGCACGACGAGCACGGTGACGCGGCTGCCCGCGATGAGGCGCGCGGCGATGTCGCGGCCGCTGCCGTCGGTGCCGAGCCAGTGGCCCGGGGAGGGCGGCAGCCAGGCGTCGTAGGCGCTCGCATGATTCGGATCGGCGGGCAGCCACACGAGCGAGACGAGCGCCGCGAGCGCCACGAGGGCGATCACCGCGAGGGCGAAGGCGCCTCGCGGTGGGGCGACGAGCGCGCGCAGCACGGGCAGGCGCCGGGTCATCGGCCCTCCTCCACCCTGAGCCGCGGATCGATGAGGCGGTGCGCGACGTCGATGAGCGCGCCCAGCACCAGGATCACCGCGGTCAGCACGAAGAGCGTGCTCTGCACCTTGATCAGGTCGCGGGATCCGACGTCGGCGACGAGCATGCGGCCGAGCCCCGGCAGCGAGAACAGCTGCTCGATCACGACGGCGCCGACGAGCAGCTCGGCGATCTGCAGGCCGAGCAGCGACACGATCGAGAGCCCCACCCCCGGCAGGCCGTGCCGCACCAATGCGCCGAATCGCGTGCGGCCCTGGGCCATGGCGGTGCGCACGTGATCGGCGCCGAGAGCGCCGAGCGTCGCGCTCTTCACGAAGCGGAAGAGGATCGCGCCGACCACGAGGCCGATCGTGAGCGCGGGCAGGGTGAGCGAGCGGATCGCGGCGAGCGGATCCGCCCACCCGCCGCGGGGGAAGCCCTGCGCGGGCAGCCAGCCGAGCCACTGCGAGAAGACGATGATGGCGAGGAGGCCGGCCCAGACGATCGGCACGGCCGCCGCGACCACGCCGAGCACCGAGAGCGCCCGGCTCGGCAGTGCGTGCCGGCGGTAGGCCGAGGCGACGCCGAGGGGCAGCGCCACCACGAGGGCGATCACGAGCGCGTAGACGACGAGCGGCACGGTGACCTGCGCCTTCTCGAGGATCTCGGCCGAGATCGACCCTCCCGAGACCACCGAGGCGCCGAGCCTGCCGGTGAGGACGCCGCCGATCCAATCGAGGTACTGCTCGGGAAGGGGCAGGTTCAGACCCAGCCGCTCCCTGAGCGCCGCGATCTTCTCGGGCGAGGCCGAGGTGCCGCCGATCACCTGGGCCACGTCGCCGGGCAGGAGCCGCAGTGCCGCGAAGATGATGAGGCTCGCCAGCACGAGCCCCGCCGCGAGCGTCAGGGCCCTGACGAGGAGGAAGCGGCTCACCTCTCGATGATACTCAGCGGCCCTGTTGCAGCGTCACGCCCTGGAGGTTGATGCGGGAGTTGGTGTTGCTGGAGGGGAAGCCCGACACGTTCGTGCCGACCGCGTTCGTGGGCGTGTAGTTGATGAGCCACTTCGCGGGGGCGTCGGAGGCGACGATCCCGGCCGCCTCCTCGAGCAGCTCGGCGGCCCGGTCGGCGTCGGTCGCCGCGATGGACTCGGCGTAGAGCCGCTGCACCTCGGCGCTGTCGTAGCCGAAGTAGTAGCCGGGATTCGCGTAGTTCGCGAAGTCGCGGGCCTCGGCGTGATCGACGTAGCTGAGGTCGAATGCGCGCGGTCCGCCGTCTGCGGGGGCGGTGTAGACGTCGCCGAGCCAGGTCGCGAACTCGACCGATTCGACCTCGAGCGTCACCCCCACCGCGGCGAACTGGGTCACCACCTGGTTGATCGCGTCGGTCGGATAGAAGTTCGGCATCGTGACGGTCAGCGAGAGGCCCGAGATGCCCGCCTCGGCGAGCAGCGCCCGTGCGCCCTCCGGATCGTAGGCGTTCACCGCCGTGAGATCCTCGTATCCCGGCTCGAGCTCGGTGATCGGCCCGCCGAGCGGCTTGCCGTCGCCGTAGAAGGCCGCGATGATCGCGTCGGTGTCGATGGCCTTCGAGAGCGCCGTGCGCACGCGCGGGTCGTCGAGCGGGGCTTTCGCCGAGTTGAAGGCGAGGGTGAAGACGTCGGTGCCGTCGGCGCGCACGAGCTCGAAGCCGGCCTCGTCCTCGAGCTGAGCGACGAGGCTCGAGTCGACCGGGGCGAGCACGTCGAGGTCTCCGTCGAGCACCGCGTTCACGGCCGAGTTCGGGTCGGGGATGTAGCGCCAGATCACCCGGCTGAGCGTCGCGGGCTCGCCCCAGTAATCGGGATTGGCAGAGAAGGCGATGCTGTCGCCCTGCTTCCAATCGTCGAGCCGGTAGGGTCCGGTGCCGTTCGCGGTGCTCTCGGGGCTTCCGGTATCGCCGGTCTCGAAGACGAGGCCCGGTCGGTTCGCGAGGTGCCACAGCAGCTGGCTGTTGGGGGACTCGAGCCGGATGGCCACCGTGCCGGCGTCGGGGGCGGAGACCGCGAAGTCGGCCCCGAGGGCCGCGCGCAGCGAGAAGCCCTTCTCGGCGTCGGTGAGGGA
This sequence comes from uncultured Leucobacter sp., assembly GCA_937872275.1. Lineage (GTDB taxonomy): Bacteria > Actinomycetota > Actinomycetes > Actinomycetales > Microbacteriaceae > Leucobacter. The sequence continues at coordinate 2,976 of CALMSE010000272.1, forward strand.
GTCGACCACGTCGGCGGCGGTCAGCTCGGCGCCGGAGTGGAACCTCACGCCCTCGCGCAGCGAGAAGGTGTAGGTGAGCGCGTCGTCGGACACCTCGGGCAGCGCCTCGGCGAGCACCGGCACGAACTCGTCGACGGTGCCGGACTTCAGGCCGACGAGCCCCTGGTAGACGTTGTCGATCAGGATCTGGTCGAGGGCCACGCCCGCCGTGTTGCGGATGTCGAGGTTCGTCGGCTCGAGCAGCAGCCCGACGGTGAGCTCGGTGCCGGGCGCGGACCCGCCCGGGCCGCCGCCGTTCGCCTCGCCGTCCGCGCCGGCGGACCCGCCCTCGCGGTTCACGAGCAGCAGCGCGACCGCGACGATCGCCACGACGGCGACCGCGACGATGGCGAGGATGATCGGCTTGTTCGAGCGCCTGCGCTTGCGGTACTCGGGCGCGGCGCCCCCGGGGGAGGCGGCGGTGTCAGCGGGCTCGGTCACAGGGGGAGCTCCTCGGGTCGTGCGCAGCCCATGCCGCGCTGGTCGTGAAGTGACGGATCGACGACGCGCGGCGTTGCACAGACGTTCATGAGAGAGGATATGCCGTTTCCACAGCGTTCGGGGCCTCCGGGCGGCTCCGTTAACGTCTTGTTATGCGGTGCCGCGCGGCTGCGCGCTGCGCACCCCGGCGCGCGAACTCAGCCCAGTGCCGCCGCGAGCTCGCGCGGGGCGGCCTCGTGCAGGTTGTGCGGACCTTCGATCGTGACGAGCCCGGAGCCGGGCAGCCGATCCGCCCATTCCTCGCGCAGCGCCTCTCCGACGAGGCCCTGGCTCGCCGCGATGAGCGCCAGCGGCACGCCTGCGGCCGCGACCGATTCGAGCGCGCCCCAGAGCGGTGCGAGCGGCGCCGGATCGCCGTCCTTCGCGATCGGCAGGCCCTCGAGGTGCGCGAGGTGGTGCGTCCACTCCCAGCGGCCGTCGGGCCGCCGCCGCGTGTTGAGCGCCACCCCGCGCAGGAGCGCCGCGCGATCGCTGCCGATGCCGAACGCGACCGCGCGATCCACGATCTCCTCGTGAGTGGCGTAGTCGCGCTGCCCGGTGATGAACTCGGCGATCGACCCGGCGTCGCGACCCGGCACCACGCCCGGCGTGATGTCGACGATGACGAGACGGCGGATCGCCTCCGGCTGCGCGGCCGCGACGAGCGCGGCGGTGAGACCGCCGAGGGAGTGCCCCACGAGTGTGACGGGCTCGGGGGCGAGGCGCCCGAGCGCGACGGCGACATCGGCCGCCAGCAGATCGGGGCGGTAGTCGGCGTCGTCGCGCCAGTCGCTGCGACCGTGGCCGGGCAGGTCGAGCGCGAGCGCGGGGGCGTCGAGCGCGAGCACCACCGGATCGTAGCCGTGGGCGTTCAGCCCCGCCCCGTGCAGGAAGACGTACTCCGGGGGAGTGCCCGGCTGCCAGCTGAGCCCGGTGATCCGTCGCCCCTCGTTCGTGTCGACGAACACGCGCCGGACCTCGGGCAGCGGGGCGGATCGGCCGACGCGCTCGGCGTCGCCCTGGAGGAACCGGAACTCGTCGTCGAGATTGCTCATGCCGACGAGCCTAGCGTTTGCGGGGCAGGTAGCCGCCGTCCTCGAGGCCGGCCTCGATCTCGAAGCGGTTCTTCAGCGGGTCGCGTCCTGCGAGCTGGTAGAGGATCGGCAGCGCCATGCCGTAGTGCCGCCACTGCTCGCGGTGCACCCGCTCGTGCCGCAGCACCGCCTCGCCGTCGTTGCGATCGGTGAGGTAGCAGGCGCCGACGCAGCTGCCGCCGCGGCCGAACGTCCACTTCGGCATGCCGGTGAAGACCCAGAGCCCGTCCGCGCGCCGCACCCGGCCGGTGCTCCAGACGAAGCCCCAGGCGAAGCCGAAAGCGGTCGCGTACAGATACCCGAGTCGGGCGAAGGGCCAGGGGCGGGGCTCGCTCCGGTCCGGGGCCGCGCTCACTGCGCGCCCGCCGTCACGAAGTCGATGAGCTCCTCCATGCGACCGAGCAGCGCCGGCTCGAGGTCGCGGTACGAGCGCACGCGACCGCGGATCCGCGACCAGGCGTCGGCGATGTCTGCCGGCTCCTCGGCCGGCCAGCCGAGCGCCCGGCAGATGCCGGTCTTCCACTCGATGCTGCGCGGGATCTCGGGCCACGCCTCGAGCCCCAGCCGCGCAGGTCTCACCGCAGCCCAGACGTCGACGAAGGGGTGGCCGAGCACGAGCACGTGCGCCCCGTGGGGCCCGCGCGCGATGGCCTCCGCGATCCTCGTCTCCTTGCTCCCCGCCACGAGGTGGTCGAGCAGCACACCCGCGCGCCGCGCCGGCCCCGGCCCGAACTCGGCGAGCACCCGTTCGAGGTTGTCGGCGCCGTCGAGCAGTTCGACGACGACCCCCTCGACGCGCAGGTCGTCGCCCCACACCTGCTCGACGAGCTCGGCGTCGTGCTTGCCCTCGACGAAGATGCGGCTCGGCATGGCGACGCGGGCGCGCTGCTGCTGCACGGCGAGCGAGCCCGACGCCGTGCGGCGCTGCTGCGGGGCGCGCTGCGGCATCACGAGCGTCACCGGTTTCCCGTCGATGAGGAAGCCGTCGGCGAGGGGGAAGGCGCGCACCTTGCCGCGGCCGTCCTCGAGCTGGACGAGCCCCTCGCGGGCGCCCACCACGGCGCCGCACCACTCCGTTTCGGTGTGCTCGACCACGAGCCCGCGGGCGAGCGTCACCTGCTGGCGCGGGGCGGGCCCGCGGCGGGGCTTCATCGCGGCGATGGGGTCGTCGGCGTAGCGGTCATCGAACACGCTCCCACGCTACCCCGTCGGCTCGGGGGAGCGGGCGGGGATCGCGGGTGCGCGGGGATCTCCCGGGTGTAGGGTTCGTGGGTGAGCGAAACGGAGGCGGGCGGCGAGCAGCCCCGGCGGCGCGGCCTGCGCGGCCTCCTGGCCGACACCACTCCGCTGCGGCAGAGCCCCGCCTTCGCCAGGCTCTGGGTGGGCACCTCCGTCTCCTTCATCGGCACGCAGCTCACCATCGTCGCCGTGGGCCTGCACGTCTACGCGCTCACCGACTCCACCCTCGCGGTGTCGCTCGTCGCGCTCTGGGCGCTCGGGCCGATGATCCTCTCGGGCTTCGTCGGCGGGGCGCTCTCCGACCGCTTCGACCGCCGGCTCGTCTCGCTCGTCACCGCCGTCATCGCCTGGTGCTCCATCGGCGCCATGACGCTGATCGCCTTCCTCGGCGTCGAGGCGACCTGGCCCTACTACCTGCTCGCCGCGGTCAA
>CALMSE010000273.1 GCA_937872275.1 uncultured Leucobacter sp.
GTCGTGATCGCCGGGCACGGCGCCCGCATCTCGGGCGCGGGCGGGGAGCTCGCCCGGATCGCTGAGCTGCTCGGAGCGCTCACCGGATCCACGGCCCGCGCCCGCGGCATCTTCCCCGACGCCCGCCGCGATCTCGGCATCGTGGGCGGCTTCGGGCAGGAGGCGGCGATGGCCGTGCTCGCCGAGGCGGACACCGTGCTCGTCGCGGGCGCCGGCCTCAACCAGTTCACGATGCGCTTCGGCGATCTGCTCGCCCCCGGGGCCGTCGTCGTGCGCATCGACGTCGAGGAGGCGCCCGCGCCCCGCACCGCGCACCCCGTCACCCAGCTGCTGCTGCAGGGCGATGCCCGCACCGTGCTGCGCGAGCTCATCCCGGGGCTCGAAGCCGCCCGGCCGGGGCCGAGCACGTGGGCCGCGACCGTCGCCGACGGGCTCGAGCCGGGGGGTGCGCTCCGCACGCGCGACGACGGACGGGCAGAGCATCCCGAGGGCGTCTGCGCGGACGGCCTCCTCGATCCGCGAGCCGTGGCGGCCCGCCTCGCCGAGCTGCTGCCGGAGGACCGCCACGTCACGAGCGACGGCGGCCACTTCATCGGCTGGGCCAACATGTTCTGGCCCGTCGCCTCGCCCGACCGCATGGTCATGGTCGGCACCGCCTATCAGACGATCGGGCTCGGGCTCTCGACGGTGGCCGGCGTCGCCGCCGCGGCCCCGGCGAGCACCGTGGTGGTCACCACGGGCGACGGCGGCGGCCTCATGGCGCTCGCCGATCTCGAGACCGCGATCCGCGCCGCGGCGCGCTGCGTGATCGTCGTCTGGAACGACGGCGCCTACGGTGCCGAGGTGCACCTCTACGGCGAGATGGGGCTCGACGAGCGCGCGATGCTGATCCCCGCCGTCGATTTCGCCGGGCTCGGGGCGGCGCTCGGCGCGACCGGGGTGCGGGTCGAACGACTCGAGGATCTCGAGGCGCTCGCGCGCTGGCGCGAGGCGGGCGGCACCGGCACGATCGTGCTCGACTGCCGCGTCTCGCGTTCGGTCGTCGCCCCCTATCAGCGCGAGGTGCAGAAGGTGAACGGGCTCGACCCCGAGTGAAGCGCGGCCGGGTGCGGTTTGCCGCGTCCGGATGACCGTACTACCATCCAGGTAGATGGTGACCGACTGCGCAGGCAGCCAGGCCCAGTGTTCCGCGAGGTGATTCGTATGCAGATGTCCCGGGCCTCAGCACGACGGGCGGGGGCCGTGGCGGCGGCGCGCGCCGAGAGCCTCGGAGACTTCCGCAACGTGGTCTCGTCGTCCTTCGTGCCGCTCCACGTCTCCCGGGAGGAGCACGGCCGACCCGCGCCCTTCTCGGCCCGGCTCTGCTCCGCCGACGCCGACGGAGTGGTCTTCACCGAGGTCTCGGCCCAGCCCCACCTCGTCGAGCGCACCGACGAGACGATCTCCCGCGGCGGCGGCGGCTTCTACAAGGTGAGCCTGCTGCTCGCCGGCACGAGCGTGCTCGTGCAGGACGGCCGCGAGGTCGTCATGCGCCCGGGCGACCTGTCGGTCTACGACACCTCGCGACCCTACTCGCTGCTGTTCACCGAGGAGTTCCGCAACCTCATCATGATGTTCCCGAAGGACCGGCTCGACGTGCCGGTGCACTTCACCGAACAGCTCACCGCGGTCCCCCTGGGAGCCGAGACCGGCCTCGCACCCGTGATCTCGGCATTCCTCTCGCAGTTCCCGCTGCAGCTCGTCGAGCTCCCCGACCGCGTGCGCGCGAAGCTCGCGCACACGAGCCTCGACCTCATCGGCACGCTCTTCTCGCAGATGCTCGACGTGGAGACGGCCGCCCGCGATCCGCACCAGGCGCTGCTGCAGAAGATCCACGGCTACATCGACACGAACCTGGGCGCCCCGGATCTCTCGCCGAGCCTCATCGCGCAGGAGCACTACATCTCGACCCGGCACCTGCACGCCCTGTTCCGCGAGCTCGACACGACGGTCTCGACCTGGATCCGCGAGCGCCGCCTCGAGCGCTGCCGCACCGATCTGCTCAACCCCGCACTCGCCGATCGCACCATCGCCGCCATCGCGGCCCGCTGGGGCTTCTCCGACGCTGCGCACTTCAGCCGCGTCTTCAAGACGCACTACGGCGTCTCGCCCAGCGAGCTGCGCTGAGCGCGCCGACCCCGGGCGCTGCGAGCGACCCGGGGACCGGCGGGCGGACGATCAGCGCTGCTCGAGCAGCACCGGCCTGAAGAACTCGGTGAGCTCCCCCCGCGAGTCGAGCGGCAGGATCGCCGCGACGTAGTGGTCGGGCCGCACGACCACGATGGCGCCGTCGCGGCTGACTCCGCGCGCCTCGAAGATGTCGTCGTCCGGGATCGCGGCCCATACCTTCTCATAGCTCTTCAGCCGGAACGGCCCGAGCCGGGGGAAGAAGAGCGGGGAGACCTCGAGCAGGTCGACGTCGTGGTAGTCCTGCTGCGTGATGAGCTTCACGTCGAAGCGCGCATCGTCGTCGCCGCCCGGAGGCGTGAACAGCCCGAGCGGCGAGTCCTCGCCGTGCAGCATCCACTCGGCCCAGGCGTTCAGCGCCGACCCGTCGGCGTCCGAGAACGCGTAGATGCGGTAGCGGCCGTCGGCGCGATGGTGGTGCCCCAGGTGCGCCCGCACGGCGTCGCTCACCCGCATCGCCTCGGCGGACTTGAAGCGCTTGCCCAGGGGGAAGCCGCTCGCGAGCGCCTGGTGATCGGCCCCGGCCGTCAGAACCGACGGCTGATACTGCGTCATGAAGCCGGCGGGGAACTCGGCCGTCGCGATGTAGAAGTCCTCGAGCTCCCGCGGCGAGGCGAAGTCCTCGGGGCGGGTCGCCATGAGCGTCGACCACTCCTTGTCGAAGTCGATGAGGTTCTTCGCGATCACGCGGCGCTCGTCGCTGTAGGTGGGCAGCAGCGCCTCGGGGGCGTGGCCCGAGAGCACCTGTCCGAGCTTCCAGGCCAGGTTCCATCCGTCCTGCAGCGAGACGTTCATGCCCTGGCCGGCCTTCGCGCTGTGCGTGTGGCAGGCGTCGCCGGCGAGGAACACGCGCGGCGCGCGGCGTCCGCCGGGGTGGGAGTCGGCGTCGTCGAAGCGATCGGTGAGACGGTGCGCCACCTCGTAGACGCTCCACCACGACACGTCCTTCACGTCGAGGGTGAAGGGATGCAGGATCGTGTTCGCGCGCTCGATGATCTGCTCGATGCTCGTCGCCCGCACGGCCCCGCCGTCGCCCTCGGGCACCTCGCCGAGGTCGACGTAGAAGCGCACCAGGAAGTTGCCCTCGCGCGGGATCACCAGGATGTTGCCGCCGTCACCCGATTGGATGACGCTCTTGCGCCGCACGTCGGGGAAGTCGGTGACCGCGAGCACGTCCATCACGCCCCAGGCGTGGTCGGCCTGATCCCCCTGCAGGCTGCCGCCGATCGAGGTGCGCACGCGGCTGCGGGCGCCGTCGGCACCGACCACGTACCTGGCGCGCACGATCCGCGTGCTCCCCTCGTCGGGGCCCGCGCTGCGGCGCAGCGCGACCGCGACGGGATACTCCCCCGATTCCTCGACCTCGAGCCCCTCGAACTCGTAGCCGTAGTCGACCTCGCCGCGCGCGGGCGAGTTCCGCGCGAACTCCGCGAGGTAGTCGGCGACCCGGGTCTGGTTGACGATGAGCTGCGGGAACTCGCTGACCCCGATGAGCGTGTCGGGCGTCGTCGAGCTGCGCACGATGTTGCGCGGGTTCTCGGGGTCGGGGGTCCAGAACTCGGTGTCGGTGAGCTGGTACGCCTCGTCGATCAGCCGCCCGGCGAAGCCGAAGGCCTGGAAGGTCTCGACGCTGCGGGCCTGGATGCCGTCGGCCTGGCCCACCTCGAGGCGGTGCGGGCGCCGCTCCACGATGCGGGTGGTGACGTTCGGGAACTGCGCGAGCTGCGCCGCGGTGATGATGCCCGCGGGGCCCGCGCCGACGATGAGCACGTCGACCTCGTCGGGCAGCTCCTCGGGCCGGTTCAGCCCGACGCCGGCGGCGGGCTCGATGCGGGGGTCGGTGCGGACGTAGCCGTGGTGATGGAACTCCATGTGCGTCTCCGGATTCACTTCGTCGTGGCGGCGGTGCGGTCGTGGCGGTGCGGTAGCGGGGGTCGGGGCGGGCCCTGCCGTGGGCGTCCCGGCGACCTCGGCGGCTCCGTAGAGGGGTGACGCCGAGGCCGCCGCCCGGTCACATGCCCGCGTGCTCGAATGCGATCGTGGGCAGATCGACGACGTGCGCGCCGCCGTCGACGAGCAGGGTCGCGCCCGTCATGTACGAGGACTCGTCGGAGCCCAGGAAGCGCACGACCGAGGCGACCTCGGAGGGGTCGCCGGCGCGGCCGAGCGGCAGGTCGCGCGCGACGGCCGCGTAGGCCGCCTCGCGATCCGCGATCCCGGGGGCCGCCTCCGCGAACTCGTCCATCTGGGAGTCGGCCATCGGGGTGCGGGTCCAGCCCGGGCAGACCGCGTTCACACGCACGCCCTTGCGGCCGTAATCGCGGGCGAGGCTCTTGGTGAGGCCGATGAGCGCGTGCTTGGCGACCGTGTATCCCGCCACGTTCGGGCCGGCGAACAGGCCCGCGAGCGACGAGATGACGACGATCTGCCCGCGCGCCTCGATGAGGGCCGGCAGCGCCTCGCGCGCCATCACGAAGGCGGTGTCGAGGTTCACGTGCATCGCCGAGGCCCAGTTCTCGTCGGTGGTCTCGCCGACCGGCGAGAAGCCGTGGCCGCCCGCGTTCGCGACGAGCACGTCGAGGCGCCCGAAGCGATCCAGCACCTCCGCCACGGCGGCGCGCGCCGAGGCGCCGTCGGCGGCGTC
>CALMSE010000274.1 GCA_937872275.1 uncultured Leucobacter sp.
TGGGCGAACGGCGTCGCCGTGCGCGAGCTCGACTACCACGACACCTTCCTCGCGGCCGAGTACTCGCACCCGGGCGACAACATCCCGCCGATCCTCGCGGTCGCCCAGCACGCGGGCAGCGACGGTGCGGCCCTCGTGCGCGGCATCGCGACGGGGTACGAGATCCAGATGGACCTCGTGCGCGCGATCTGCCTGCACACGCACAAGATCGACCACGTCGCCCATCTCGGCCCGTCGGCCGCCGCCGGCATCGGCACCCTGCTCGGCCTCGACGCCTCGACGATCTCCCAGGCCGTCGGCCAGGCCCTGCACACCACCACCGCGACGAGGCAGAGCCGCAAGGGCGAGATCTCGACGTGGAAGGCGCACGCCCCCGCCTTCGCGGGCAAGATGGCGGTCGAGGCCGTCGATCGCGCCATGCGCGGGCAGACCTCGCCGTCGCCCATCTACGAGGGCGAGGACGGCGTCATCGCCTGGATGCTCGACGGCCCGGGCGCCGCCTACGAGGTGCCGCTGCCCGCCCCCGGCGAGCCCAAGCGCGCGATCCTCGACAGCTACACCAAGGAGCACTCGGCCGAGTACCAGGCGCAGGCCTGGATCGACCTCGCCCGCAAGCTGCACGGCGAGCGCCCCGAGCTCGCCGACCCGGCGAACGTGAAGAGCATCGTGCTGCACACGAGCCATCACACCCACTACGTCATCGGCTCGGGCGCGAACGACCCGCAGAAGTACGACCCGAAGGCCTCGCGCGAGACGCTCGACCACTCGATCCCCTACATCTTCGCGGTCGCGCTGCAGGACGGCGGCTGGCACCACGTCGACTCCTACGCCCCGGAGCGGGCGGCGCGCCCCGACACCGTCGAGCTGTGGCACAGGATCACCACGGCCGAGGACGCCGAGTGGACGCGCCGCTACCACTCGGAGGACCCCGCCGAGAAGGCCTTCGGCGGCCGCGTCGAGATCGAACTCGCCGACGGCTCGCGCATCGTCGACGAGATCGCCGTGGCCGACGCGCACCCGCTCGGCGCCAGGCCCTTCGCGCGGGCGGACTACATCCGCAAGTTCCGCATCCTCGCCGAGCCCGTGCTCGAGGAGGCCGAGATCCTGCGCTTCCTCGAGCTCGCGCAGCGCCTGCCCGAGCTCACGGCCGACGAGGTGCGCGAGCTGAACATCGTCGCCGCCCCGGGCGTCATCGACCTCGCGACGGCTCCGAAGGGGCTGTTCTGATGCAGACTTCGGCTCCGTGCTCCGCGCGTCGTCTCGTGGGCGGAAGGCTCCTCTGATGCTGTACTCCGAGACCACGCCCGCCGAGAAGCGGCGGATCCTGCGCGAGCGCCTCGCGGCGACCTTCAGCACGGGCGGGCTGCTGCGCTTCCCGGGCGCCTTCAACCCCCTGAGCGCCCGGCTCATCGAGCGCAAGGGCTTCGAGGGCGTCTACATCTCGGGCGCCGTGCTCTCGGCCGATCTGGGCCTGCCCGACATCGGGCTCACCACCCTCAGCGAGGTGGCCGGCCGCGGCGCCCAGATCGCCCGCATGACCGAGCTGCCCGCGATCATCGACGCCGATACCGGCTTCGGCGAGCCGATGAACGTGGCGCGCACCATCCAGGAGCTCGAGAATGCGGGCCTCGCGGGCGCGCACATCGAGGACCAGATCAACCCGAAGCGCTGCGGCCACCTCGACGGCAAGGCCGTGGTCGACGAGGGCACGGCGGCGAAGCGGATCCGCGCGGCGGCCGACGCCCGCCGCGATCCGGACTTCCTCATCATGGCCCGCACCGACATCCGCGCAACCGCCGAGGGACCCCAGGGCCTCGCGCTCGCGAAGGACCGCGCGAGGGCGCTCGTGGACGCGGGCGCCGACGCGATCTTCCCCGAGGCGATGCGCACGCTCGAGGAGTTCGCGGCCGTGCGGGAAGCCGTCGACGTGCCGATCCTCGCGAACATGACGGAGTTCGGCAAGAGCGAGCTCTTCTCGACGCGGCAGCTCGCGGACGTGGGCGTGAACATCGTCATCTGGCCGGTGTCGATGCTGCGCATCGCGATGGGGGCGACGGGCCGTGCGCTCGACACCCTGATAGAGGAGGGCCACCTCACCGGCAAGCTCGGCGAGATGCAGCATCGCGCCGATCTCTACGAGCTCATCGACTACGAGGGCTACAACCGTTTCGACACCAGTGTGTTTAACTTCGAAGTAGAGCGGTGAGAAAGGCAGACCATGACTGACACCGAGATCAAGAAGGGCCTCGCGGGCGTCGTCGTCGACTACACGGCGATCTCGAAGGTCAACCCCGAGACGAACAGCCTGCTCTACCGGGGATACCCGGTGCAGGAGCTCGCGGCGACGCAGCCCTTCGAGGCGGTCGCCCACCTGCTGTGGCGCGGCGAGCTGCCGAGCGACGAGCAGCTCGCCGCGCTGCGCGCCGAAGAGCGGAAGCATCGGGCGCTCGCCGCGAACGTGCGTGCCGCGATCGACCTGCTCCCCCTCGAAGCGCACCCGATGGACGAGGTGCGCACGGCGGTCAGCGTGATCGGCGCCTCGGACACCAGCGGCGGGGGATCGGTGCTCGACGCCTCCGGCAGCCCCGAGGAGAACCTGGCTCGCTCGATCCGCCTCTACGCCGCGCTGCCGGCCATCGTCGCCTACGGCCAGCGCCGCCGCCGCGGGCAGGAGCTCGTCGAGCCCCGCGACGACCTCGACTACTCGGCGAACTTCCTCTGGATGACCTTCGGGGAGGAGGCGGATCCGGTGGTGGTCGACGCCTTCAACCGCTCGATGGTGCTCTATGCCGAGCACTCCTTCAACGCCTCGACCTTCACCGCGCGCGTCATCACCTCCACGATGTCCGATCTCTACTCCGCGGTGGTCGGCGCCATCGGCGCGCTGAAGGGCCCGCTGCACGGCGGCGCGAACGAGGCGGTGCTGCACGTCTTCACCGAGATCGGGTCGGCCGAGAACGTCGTGCCCTGGCTCGACCGCGCGCTCGCCGAGAAGCGCAAGATCATGGGCTTCGGGCACCGCGTCTACAAGAAGGGCGACTCGCGCGTGCCGACGATGAAGGCCGCGCTCGACACGCTCGTCGCGCACTACGATCGCCCCGACGTGGCCGAGCTCTACGACGCGCTCGAGGGCGAGTTCGTGGCGCGCAAGGGCATCTACCCGAACCTCGACTACCCCTCGGGACCGGCCTACAACCTCATCGGCTTCGACACGCTCACGTTCACCCCGCTCTTCATCGCCTCGCGCGTGACCGGCTGGACGGCGCACGTGATGGAGCAGGCGGCGTCGAACGCGCTGATCCGCCCGCTCTCGGAGTACAACGGACCGGCCGAGCGTCACATCGAGGGCTACGTGCCCGATGCCGCGGATCTGGCCACGGCCGAGCGCGCCGAGGAGGCGGGGGCCTAGAAGATATATTTCAGGGGGCGGATCGCGGTCCGCGACTCCGCCCCCCTCTCTGCGCCGCGACCGATGGGTCGCGGTGTCACCCGAACCCCCGCGGCGAACCCGGGTTCGCGAGCGAACCCGCTCGACCGCTGGGACCGAGTCCCCGGCGCATCCGGATCGACGAGCCGCAGCCCCGGTGGCATCCATAATCCGCACATGCTGGCCCGGGCATGCGCATGGTGGCTAGGCTCGTCTGCGGAGTGCGCTGCAAAACGGATCGATCCCGCCCTGTGCAGCGCGGCCGCCACCCCTGGCCGCAAACAGACCAGCGCCCCGGTCTTGACGTCGAGCGCGCAAACCGCCGCGCCCACCATTCCGAGGAGTACCTTTTGCCCGAGAACCCCAACGACAACCTGAGCCAGGCCCAGACCATCACCGAGGAAGACATCTTCACCGCCCATGTCGGCGGCAAGCTGAGCGTCGAGCTCACCAACACGCTCGAAGATCGCCGCGACCTCTCGATCGTCTACACGCCCGGCGTCGCACAGGTCAGTCGCGCCATCTCGGAGAACCCCGAGCTCGCGAAGACCCACACCTGGGCCGAGCGCCTCGTCGCGGTCGTCTCCGACGGCACCGCCGTGCTCGGTCTCGGCGACATCGGCGCCAGCGCCTCGCTGCCCGTGATGGAGGGCAAGAGCGCCCTCTTCAAGCGCTTCGCCGGGCTGAACTCGATCCCGATCGTGCTGAACACCACCGACCCCGACGAGATCGTCGAGACCATCGTGCGCATCGCGCCGAGCTTCGGCGCCGTCAACCTCGAGGACATCTCGGCCCCGCG
>CALMSE010000275.1 GCA_937872275.1 uncultured Leucobacter sp.
GGCGTCGGCGGGCGCGAGCGTGCGGTCGTCGAGGTTCCGCGCCCCCATCAGCAGCCTGCCGAGCCGGGGCATCGTCACCGGGGCCCGCTCGAACGCCGCTTCGCTCGCCGGGGTGCCGACGCGCTTCGGACTCGGGCCGGCCGCGCAGACGAGCACCTCCGCGGCGAGCACGGCGCCGATCCCCCGCGAGTCGATCCCCCGCGAGTCGACGGCGGCGAGCACGGAGGCGATCATCAGACCGCGGTGGCGACGAGCACGCGCGGACTGCCGGGAAGCGGCACCACGCGATCCTTCTGCCAGCCGGCCTCGGCGAGCCAGCCCTCGACCCGGTCGATCGGATAGACGACCGTGCCGTCGATGTTGTAGTACTCGCCGGCGTGCAGCGCATCGATGGAGCGCTGCTTCTCGTCATCGTCGAGGAAGAACTCGAGCAGCATGAGGGTGGCGCCGGGCGCTGCCGCTTCGCGGGCGGCCTTCAGGATCTCGCGGTTCTGCTCCTCGGTGAAGCGGTGCAGCACATGGGTGACCAGCACAAGGTCGTGCTGGCCGCCGGGCCGGGTCGACTCGGTCGGGCCGGCCTCCACGGCGACGCGATCCTCCAGGCCGGCCTCCGCCGCGGCGGTCGTGATAGAGTCGCCGAAGCGGGCGTCGTAGACGAAGCGCGTCTTGAGTTCGGGGTTCTGCCTCATCGCCGCGAAGGAGAAGCCGGCGGCGAGCCCGCCGAAGTCGAGGGAGTCGCGGTACGCGGAGAAGTCGAAGGCCTCGCCGAACTGCTCGGCGTGCAGCGCGTTGTAGGTCATCACGCCCTTCATGAACTCGCCCCAGCCGGCTTCGTCGAGATCGAGGGTGCCCGCCTCGTCGGTGTCGACGGTGCGGTCGTAGCCGAGCCACTGTGTGTAGCTGATGTCGAAGATGAAGGCGAGGAACGGGGCGAGGTCGATGTCGCCCCGGCCCGAGAGGTACTTCTCGGCGTCGGCGGCGAGCGAGTATCGGCCGTCCGTCCGCTCGAGCAGTCCGAGGGAGTTCATGGCATCCGCGAGGATCCTGACCTGGCGCTCCGCGTGCCGCGTGTCGGCGGCGAGTTCGGCGGCCGTGCGGGGGCCGTTCGCGAGCGCCGTGAAGAGACCGATGCGGCTCGCGGCGCCGAGCTGCTTGGCGCCCATGAAGCCGATGGCGATGTCGATGATGCGTTCGGGGGTTGCGGTCATTGCGTGTCCTCGGGGGTCGGCGCCGGCCCGGCGTGATGCGGAACGACGGTGTTCGGATGCGGTCCTGCGGGAAACTCTACAGTCGTAGACAATAAATGTCCACACCGCGCCCCTCGTTTATTTTCTACTATCATAGAAAATCATCCGGGCCCGGCCCGCTTCCCGCTCACCGCTCCCCGCTCACCGTCGAAAGGCCCGCTCATGGCGCTCGCCGTCCACCACTTCCCCGTCGCGGGATCCGCCCGTCCCCCCGTGGTCCTGATCCACGGCTTCGCCGCGAGCGCGCGGGCCGACTACCTCGCGACGGGCTGGCCGGAGGCGCTGAACGCGGCCGGCCGCAGCGCGATCGCGGTCGATCTGCCGAGCCACGGCGAGAGCCCGGAGGTCGCCTCTGCCGCCGAGGCGTCGACCTCCGCGGTCGTCGCCGCGATCCTGGGCGCCGTCGCGAGCGTTGCTCCGGAGGGCGAGTTCGACCTGATCGGCTACTCGCTCGGCGGCCGTCTCGGCTGGGAGCTGCCCGGCGCCTCGCCTCGGGTGCGGCGCGCGGTGCTCGGCGGCGTCAGCCCCTTCGACCCCTTCGCGGTGATCGACGCGCCCGCGCTCGAGGCCGTGCTGGGCGGGGGCGAGCCGCAGCATCCCGTCGTGGGCG
>CALMSE010000276.1 GCA_937872275.1 uncultured Leucobacter sp.
CCGGAGCGCCCGTGCGGGCGCGCCGGCGGCGACCGTCCTTCGCCGCGTTCATCCGATCCAGCCCGCCATCACTGAGACGATGGCGGCCGCCCCGACGACCACGACCGCGATGCCGGCGCCGATGAGCCCCGCCTTCAGCGGCGAGGAGGGCCTGTCCGCGACGATGCCGTCGCGATCCGCCTCCATCTCGGCGGCGCGCAGCTCGGCGCGCTGCTGCGCACGGCTCGTCGGCCGGACCGACGAGACCGCCGGGGTGCGCAGGGCGTCTGACGCGGCCGCGGGGGTGACCCAGCCGGCCTCGACGAGATCGAGCGGCGTGACATCGAAACCGTACTGGCGCTGCAGCTGCTGCAGGGCCTCGGCGAACTCCCGCATCGAGGCGAAGCGCTGCTCCGGGCGCGGGCTCATTGCGCGGGCCATGACCGCGTCGAAGGGGCCGTAGCCCTGGGCGCCCGGCACCGGGGAGTACTTGGCCTGGCCGATCCGCGAGATCATCTTCGCCTGCGTGTTCTGCGCGCGGTCGACGTGCTCGAAGGGGGAGCGCCCCGCCGCGAAGGTGTAGAGGGTCGCGCCGAGCGACCAGACCTCGCTCGCGACCGTGCCCGTGCTGGCGTTCGAGACCACCTCGGGCGCCGCCCACGGGATCGACATGGCCCGCGCCTTGTCCTCGGATGCGCCGCGACCCGAGAGCATGGAGATGCCGAAGTCGGAGAGCGCCGGGCGGCCCGTCGTGGCGATGAGCACGTTCGAGGGCTTGATGTCGCGGTGCAGCACACCGGCCCGGTGCGCCGTCTCGAGGGCGCCCGCGAGGCGCACGCCCGCGTCGAGCACCGTGTCGAGCGGGGCGGGCCTGCCGCGCGTGCGCTCGCGCATCGAGTCGGGGCAGTACTCCATCGCGATGTAGGCCTTGCCGTCCGACGACACCCCCGCGTCCCAGACCGAGACGATCGACGGGTGGCTCGACAGCCTAGCCATGGCGTCGGCCTCCGCCTCGAAGTCGCTGCGGTCGCGCGAGCTGTGGAGGCCGCTCTCGAGCACCTTCACCGCGACGACGCGGCGCGGCATGTCCTGCTCGTAGAGGTAGACGTGCGCGAAACCGCCCGATCCGAGAGGGCGCACATAGCCGAATCCCGTGATCTGCGGAGGCGCCGGCGCGGCCTCAGCCACGATCCCGCGCGGGGTCGCTCGCGCCGCGCGGGCGACGAGAAGTCAGCCCCCGCTCGGCGCAGGTGGGCACGGGCATGAGTACATCATATCTATGTCGGAACGCGAGAGAAACGCGAGGAACCCCCGGCCGGAGCCGGGGGTTCCTCATCCGAGCGGCGGGCTCAGATCGCGTTGACGTCGAGCGGGATGCCGGGGCCGAAGGTGGTCGAAACCGCGCCCTTCAGCACGTACTTGCCCTTCGACGAGCTCGGCTTGAGGCGCACGATCTCCTCGAGCACGGCCGAGATGTTGTCGTTCAGCTGATCGGGCGAGAACGAGGACTTGCCGACGATGAAGTGCACGTTGGCGTGCTTGTCGACGCGGAACTCGATCTTGCCGCCCTTGATATCGGTCACGGCCTTCGCCGGGTCCGGGGTCACGGTGCCGGTCTTCGGGTTCGGCATGAGGCCGCGGGGGCCCAGCACCTTGCCGAGACGGCCGACCTTGCCCATGAGCTCGGGGGTCGAGACCGCCGAGTCGAAATCGGTCCAGCCGCCGGCGACCCTCTCGATCAGCTCGTCGCTGCCGACCTCGTCGGCGCCGGCCGCGAGCGCGGCCTCGGCCGCGGGGCCGTTCGCGAACACGATGACGCGGGCGGTCTTGCCGGTGCCGTGCGGCAGGTTGACGGTGCCGCGCACCATCTGGTCGGCCTTGCGGGGGTCGACGCCGAGCTTCACGGCGACCTCGACGGTCGCGTCGGTCTTGGTGGAACCGGTCTCCTTCGCCAGGGCCACGGCCTCGGCGGGGGTGTAGAACTTGCCGTCCTCGATCTTGGCGGCAGCGGCGCGGTACGCCTTCGACTTCTGTGCCATCTCTCTGCCCCTTACTCGACCGTGATACCCATGGAGCGGGCGGTGCCCGCGATGATCTTCGCCGCAGCGTCGATGTCGTTCGCGTTCAGGTCGGCCTGCTTCTGCTCGGCGATCTGGCGAACCTGCTCGGCGCTGACCTTCGCCACCTTGACGGTGTGCGGAGTGCCGGAGCCCTTCTGCACGCCGGCGGCCTTCTTCAGCAGCTCGGCGGCGGGCGGGGTCTTCAGGATGAAGTCGAAGGAGCGATCCTCGTAGACGGTGATCTCGACGGGGATGATGTTGCCCCGCTGGCTCTCCGTGGCCGCGTTGTAGGCCTTGCAGAACTCCATGATGTTGACGCCGTGCTGACCCAGCGCGGGACCCACGGGGGGTGCCGGGTTGGCGGCGCCGGCCGCGATCTGAAGCTTGATCAGACCGGAGACCTTCTTGGCTTTTGCCATGATTGTTTCCTTCCTCGAAACCGGATTCGCACCGGTCTCTCCCGCGCCCCGGACGGTCCGGAGGCGGTGCGGTGTTCCCGTTCCCGCGCACGCCGTGAGGGCGCGCGGACGCAAACTCCAATAGTCTAGCCGATCCGCGACCCGCCCGCATCCCGCGGTCCCAGCCGTTCGTGGGGAGCGCACCGATGCCGAAGGGCGGTGTGGCGGCCAGGACGCATCCGAGTGCCGAGGGCGCATCCAGATGACGTCATCTGGATGCGCCCTCGGCACTCCGATGCGGTCTCGGCGGGGTACACCTGCGCGGGAGTGAGGGCGGGGGCGGAGGCGGAGGCGGGGGCAGACGGCGCTCAAGCCGGGTAGCCCTCGGGCCGCACTCCCCCGACCAGCTCGGTGAGCGTCGACGCGGCGCCCTTGCCCCGCTCGACGAGGGCGCGGAACTCGCACCCGGTGGGGAACGGGTCGAAGCCCGAGATCACGAACTCGAAGCTCGCCAGGCCCTCGGCGTCGAACACCGGGAAGTGCAGCGAGGTGAGCGCGAGCGGCCCGCCCGCGGAGACGAGGCCGTCGGCCGTCCAGCCGTCCAGAATCGCCTCGATGTTCGCCTTGATCGCATTCCACGCACCCGGGAGCTCGCCCCAGGACGCGGCGGAATCGCCCGCGATCCCGTCGAACCCGGCGGAGGCCTCGCCCGCGGTGATCGCGTAACCGCGCTCGCGCACCGCAGCGGTCAGCCGGGCGAGCAGAGGCCGATCCACATGTCCGAGCAGGTGGCGGGAGCTCTCCTCCCAGAGCTTGACGCGATCCCGCGCGCTCCAGCTCGCGAGCACCGGGGCGAGCGGGGCCGAGAAGGGGAAGTTCATGCCGACGGCGCCGTTGCGCGGGCGCGAGGGCAGCAGGTTCGCCGCCGTGAGCACCAGCACCGAGTCGTCGGCGACCGTCGCGAGCAGGCACTCGGTCGCGGTCTCCTCGGCCAGCTCCTGCACGATGTGCCGCACCTGCTCCGCGGCGCGCAGCTGCCCGCTGAAGCCCGGAACGTCGAAGTTGAGCGAGGGCACGGTGAAGGATCCGTACCCGCCCTTCAAGAACAGGAGCGGCATGCCCGCGCTGCCGTCGCCCACGCCGAGGCCCGTGACCTCCGCGACGACGAAGGAGTGGTCCCCCGCCCGGGCGACGTCGACGATGCGGCCCTCGAACCAGGCGACCGCGTCGGCGAGCCGCGGATTGCCGAGCTCCGAGGTCTCCCACCTCGTCGAGGCGAAGCGATCCTCCGCCCGCGATACGAAGCGTCGGCACAGTTCCTCGTGCTCGTAGCCCAGCACGTTGGCGCAGAAGGTGCCGTTCCGCTCGATCTCGGCGAAGCTGCGCGAGTCGTTCGCGGGGAGGAAGCCGATGAGCGGCGGATTCTCGGAGACCGCGGTGAAGGTGCCGACGACCATGCCGACGGGCTCGCCCTCGGCGTCGGCGGAGGTGATCGCGGTGACGCCCGTCGGATACTCGCCAAGCACCGCCCGCCACCAGGCCGACTTCTCCTTGGGCTGCTGCGCGAGGGCCTCGCCCTGGGAACCGCTCATGACTGCCCATTCTGGCGATCATCGCGCGACCGCGCGTTGTGCGCGGGGCCGAAATCACCCCGGGCCTTTCGTACGCGGGCGCACCGCGCGGGCGCGGATCCGGCGCAAGAATCAGGCGGCGAGCCTCTCGAGCATCTCCGCCGCGCGGTTCGAGAAGCCCCACTCGTTGTCGTACCAGGTGGTGACCTTGACGTGCGGGCCCTGCACCTCGGTGAGCTCGGAGTCGAAGATCGACGAGTGGGCGTTCCCCACGATGTCGGACGACACGAGCGGCTCGTCGGAGTACTCGAGCACGCCCTCCAGCGCGCCCTCGGAGGCCCGGCGGTAGGCCTCGAGCACCTCGTCGCGCGTCACCTCGCGCGAGACGGCGGCGTTCAGCTCGACGATCGACCCGACGGGCACGGGCACCCGCATCGAGGTGCCGGAGAGCCTGCCCTCGAGTTGCGGCAGCACGAGTCCGATCGCCTTCGCGGCGCCAGTGGAGGTCGGCACGATGTTGAGGGCCGCCGCCCGCGCGCGGCGCGGATCCCGGTGCGGACCGTCGATGAGGTTCTGATCCTGCGTGTAGGCGTGCACGGTCGTCATGAAACCCTGCTCGATGCCCGCGAGATCGTCGAGCACCATCGCCAGCGGGGCGAAGGCGTTCGTCGTGCAGGAGGCGTTCGAGACGATCCGGTGCAGTTGGGGATCGTACAGCTCGTCGTTCACCCCGATCACCACGGTGAGGTCGGCGCCCGTCGCCGGCGCGCTGACCAGCACCCGCTTCGCGCCCGCCTCGAGGTGCCTCCGCGCGTCCTCGGCCCGGGTGAACCTGCCCGTCGACTCGAGCACGGCGTCGATCCCGAGCTCTCCCCACGACAGCTTCGACGGATCCGATTCCGAGAACACCGCGATGCGACGGTCGTCGACGCGCAGTTCGCCGTCCGCGAACGAGATGTCGCGCCTCAGCCGACCGTAGACGCTGTCCCATTCGAGCAGATGCGCGAGCATGCCGCCGTCGGTGAGATCGTTCACCGCCACGACCTCGAGATCGCTCTCCCGGCCGAGCAGCACGCGCAGCACTCCGCGCCCGATGCGGCCGAATCCGTTGATGGCGATACGACGGGTCATGAGCTCCTCGCTCCTTCTCGGTCTTCCCTCTTGCGGACTCGGTCGCCCCTCTTGCGAGCCCTCTCCCCCGGAGGCGGGCTCTCGCGCCTTCTCGGCGGCGGGACGCTGCCCGCACCGCCCGCCCCGCACCGTCCACTCTACGGCCCGCGGATCCCGGATCCCCGCCCGGCCTCGATCCGTTAAGCCAAGCCTTGGCTTGCTTGCGCACAGATCTCACCGGCGTATCGTGGATGGCAGAGGCCGTCGAGACCCGGCGGCGCGAGACGTACGGAGGTCGATACCCATGACTATGCAAGCGACTCAGATCCCCGCTGCCCAGGGCGACGTGAACCGCCCGACCGGCGTGGCCAACTACCTCACGCCGGTGCTGCACGATCTGATCGCGCTCGCCGTCAACGGCAAGCAGGCCCACTGGCACGTGCGCGGCACCAACTTCATCGGTGTGCACGAGTTCCTCGACGAGGTCGTGGAGCACGCGCAGCAGGCCGCCGACACCGCCGCCGAGCGCATCATCGCCCTCGGCCTGCCGGTCGACGGCCGCATCGGCACCGTCGCGTCCCGCGCGACCACTCCCGAGCTGAAGCCGGGCTTCCAGCAGTGGGAGGTCACGGTGCGCGAGGTCGTCGCCCAGATCGACGCGGTACTGGCGACCGTGTACCGCGCCGTCGACGGGCTCGAGGACGTCGACCCGGTGAGCCAGGACCTCGTGATCGCGATCGCGCAGCAGTTCGACAAGGATCGCTGGTTCCTGTACTCGCACTTCGCCGAGTAACCGGCGGTTCAGCCGAACGAGCGGGGGCCGCGATCCGAATGGGTCGCGGCCCCCGCTCGTTCGGCGTTCGCCCGTCACACCCCCGAGAACCCCTTCACCAGGGTGTGCGCCACCTCCTGCAGATGCTCGGCCATGTGCCTGCGGGCGACTTCGGGATCCCCGCTCGCTATCGCCTCGAGGATGAGCCGATGGGCGCGCAGCTCCTCGGCCGAGGTGATGTGGTCGCCGATGGAGGGCAGCAGGTAGTGCAGGCGCTGCACCTCCTCGACGAGATCCGTGAGCATCGACTGCACCCGTTCGCTGCCGGAGATCTCCGCGAGCAGCAGGTGGAAGCTGCGCGCGGCCTCGAGGGATTCGCCGAGTTCGTCGCCCGTCTCCTGCTGCTCGATCAGTCCGCGGAGACGTTCGATCTGCGCGGCCGAGCCGGAGCGCGCGGCCTGTTCGGCGAGCGACGGCTCGAGCATGCGCCGGACGGTGAATATCTCGCCGATGTCGCGCAGCTCCACGGAGCGGATGAGATACCCCTTGCGAGGGATCACGATCACCCAGCCCCTGCTCGCGAGCAGCGATAGCGCCTCGCGCACCGGGGTGCGGCTGACTCCGAACTCCTCGGCGAGGTCGGCCTCGTAGATCACCGCCCCCGGCGGCTTCTCCACACGGAGGATCTGCGCCTTCAGCTGCTCGTACACCTGATCGGTCAGTGACATCGCGCCTCCGCTTTCGGAATTCTCGATCCCCCAGTATGGCGGGGTGAATCTGCACGACTACAGATATATCACAGAAATGCTTGCAGCATGCACAACGAATATGACAAACTCGCTGAAAGTCGAGCACAGGGAGGTGTCATGACCGCAACGGATTCGGTCGCCGCGGACCCGGGCACCCGTCGCCGGTCACGCGGGCGAGACGGTCGGATCGGCGCCCGGCGCCTCGTCGCCGAGCGGGTCGGGCTCGTGCTGCTGGTGCTCGTCGCTTGGGAGGCCGCCGCGCGCATCCTCGACGCCCGCGCGATCCCCGGCGTGGCCCAGGTCTTCGAGGCCGCGCTCACGACGGTGCCGACCCCGGCGTTCTGGGGCGCTCTCGGCGCGACGCTCTACGGCTGGGCGCTCGGCATGCTCATCGCGGCGGCCATCGGCATCCCCGCCGGCATGCTCATCGGCGCGAACAGGATCGCGACGACCATGAGTCAGGGCATGATCGATTTCCTCCGCACCGTCCCGGCGATCATGCTCGTGCCGCTCGTCGTGCTCCTCATGGGCTCCACGCTCGAGATGAAGGTGACCCTCATCGTCATCTCCTCGGTCTGGCCCATCCTCATCCACGCGCGCTACGCCATCGGTCATGTCGATCCGGTGGCCCAGGACTCGGTCGGCGTGTTCCGGGTACGGGCGATCGACCGCGTCGCCTTCCTCTTCATCCCGAGCGCCGCTCCCCTCATCGCCACCGGCATCCGCGTCGCCGCAACGGTCGCGCTGATGGTCTCGATCGGCACGGAGATCGTCACGAGCGCACCCGGCATCGGCCAGCAGATCCTGCTCGCGCAGGCGAACAGCAACCCGGCCAGAGCCTTCGTCTTCATCCTGGTGAGCGGGCTGCTCGGGGTCGTCATCAACCTGTCGTTCTCCGCGCTCCAGCGTCGCGCCATGTTCTGGCACGTCGCGAACCAGAGGGAGGCCTGATGCCCCGCGCCGCGCGCATCGCGCTCGAACTCGTCATTCCGGTGCTGGTCGTCGCGGCCTGGTGGTGGTGGTCGGCCGACAGCGACTCGCTCTACTTCCCTCCGCTCGGCCAGATCCTCGTCGAATTCTGGAACGTCTGGATCTTCTCCGGCACCCTCGAATACCTCGTGCCCACGCTCGCGACCTTCGCGATCGGCTACTCGATCGCGATCGTCGTCGGCATCGCCGGCGGCGTACTGCTCGCCTCGAGCGCGGGCCTCTACCGCTTCTTCTCGCCGCTGCTCGAGTTCCTGCGGGCGCTCCCCGCCATCGCGATCGTGCCCGCGTTCATCTCGGCGCTCGGCATCGACATGACGATGCGCATCTCGGTCGTGGCCTTCGCCTCGGTCTGGCCCGTGCTGCTCAACACCATCGACGGCGTGCGCGGCGTCGACGGCGTGGTGCGCGACACCGTCGGGGTATTCCGCGTGAACGCGTTCCAACGGCTCGTCCGGGTCACCCTTCCCGGGGCCTCGCCGCAGATCTTCGCGGGGGTGCGCGTCGGCCTCGCCCTCTCGCTCATCGTCGTGATCGTCACCGAGATGGTGGTCTCCGCCGAAGGCGTCGGGGCCTTCGCCCGCGCGGCGCAGTACAGCTTCGATCTTCCGGGCATGTGGACCGCGATCCTGCTCATGGGGCTCGTGGGCTACCTGCTCAACAAATCATTCGACTACTTGGAAAGGCGCGTACTGAAATGGCACCTGGGCATGCGGGGGCGGAAGTGATGGCCGAGCACGGAGCCCCGACCGCGCCTCGGGAACCGGTCGTCGAGCTGTCGGGAGTCTCGAAGCGCTTCGGAGACGACGGATCCGGCCCGCTGATCCTGGAGGCCCTCGATCTCACGGTTCGACGCGAGGAGTACGTGTCGATCGTCGGGCCCTCGGGGTCGGGCAAGTCGACGGTGCTCCGCTGCATCGCGGGACTCCTCTCCCCGAGCTCGGGCGAGGTCAGGTTCGAGGGGATAGCGGTGCAGGGCCCGCCGCCCAGTCTCGCGGTGGTGTTCCAGGACTACAGCCGCTCGCTGCTGCCGTGGCTGACGATCGAGGGCAATGTGACCCTGCCGCTGCGCGGCAAGGTCGAGTCGAAGGCGGAACGCGCGGAGCGCGCGGAGGAGGCCCTCTCGGCCGTCGGCCTCGCGCATACCCTGCGCCAGTACCCCTGGCAGCTCTCCGGCGGCATGCAGCAGCGCGTCGCGATCGCACGGGCGCTCGCCTATCGCCCGAAAGTGCTGCTCATGGACGAGCCCTTCGCCTCCGTCGACGCGCAGACCCGATCCGACCTCGAGGATCTGCTGCTCGCGCTCCGGCGCCGCTTCGCCATCACGGTCGTCTCGGTCACCCACGACATCGACGAAGCCGTCTACATGTCCGACCGCGTCGTCGTGCTCGGCGGGCGCCCGGCGAACGTGGTGCGCGACTTCGCGATAGACCTCGGCGTCGATCGCGACCAGATCACGACGAAGTCGGATCCCCGCTTCGCGGAGCTTCGCGCCGGCGTGCTGCGAGAGGTGCGCCACGACGCGCCCGCTGCCTCGGCGCCCTGATCCGCGTGACGCGCCCGAGCGCGCACCCGCTGCGGTGCCACGGGCCCTCGACCGAAGACCCACGATCCACCATCCACGACCCACAGAGAAACGAAGGAGAACCGACGATGAAGTCAAGATTGATCCGATTGTCCGCCGTCGCCGCCGCGGCGGTCCTCGCGCTCGGCGCCTGCAGCAGCGGGGGCGGAGGCACCCACGGGGGCGAGTCCTCGGGGGCCGAGGGCTCCGCCGAGCTCACGAAGCTCACCGTCGCCGTCAGCCCGGGAGCCGCCACCTCGACGCCGATGTATCTGGCGGCCGACCGCGGCGTCTTCGCCGAGCACGGGCTCGAGGTCGAGCTCATCGTGCTCGAGGACGGGGCCGTCGCGATCCCGAACACCCTGAACGGCCAGACCCAATTCAGCATGGCCGGCTTCGGCTCCGCCGTTCAGGCGATCGAGAAGGGGATCCCGATCCGCCTGATCGGGGCGGCCAACGTGATTCCGACCGACCCCGATTCGAAGTACCAGGCCGTCATGGTGAACAAGGAGGCCGGCATCACCGAGGCCTCCCAGATCGAGACCTGGGCCGCCGACTCGACCGAGGTCGATCCCTCGCACGCCTTCACCATCGATACGCTGGGCGGCGACTACGCCTCGCTCACCAAGATCGCCGTGCCGTTCCCGGCCATCGGCGACGCCGTGGCCGATGGGACGGTCGACGCCGCCTTCGTGAACGAGCCCTTCCTCTCGGCCGCGATCGAGACCGGCAAGGTGGACGTGCTCAGCTACGTCACGGGCGATCTCACCATCCCGGGCGCGCCGGGCGCGGTCTTCATCGGCGCGATCGAGTACATGGACGAGAACCCCGAGATCACCGCGCAGTTCATGGCGGCGATCCAGGAGGCCTACTCCTACGCCGCCGAGAACCTCGAGGAGGTCGCGGAGTTCGTGCCGAGCACCGGCCTCAACGATCAGGTGCCGCCGGTCGTCGCCCTCGGCGAGTACCAGGTGGGCCCTCTCAAGGCCGACCAGGTGCAGCCGCTCCTCGACGTCTTCGCCAAGTACGGCGCCATCGAGGGCAGGATCCCGGCGAGCGAGATGATCCGCACCTCCTGAGACGGCGGGGCGGCCCCGGGCCGCCCCGCCCCTCTCCCCTCAGCATCTCCGAGGACGGCAATGTCACAAGAACACATCAGCAGGGTCGGCGGCGAGCTCTTCAGCGACCCCGGACCCGACGGCACGCTCGCCCGCGGCTTCCTGCGCGGCACCGGCCTCAGCCGGGACGACATCGCGGATCGCCCGGTCATCGGCATCGCGAACACCTGGAGCGAGCTCAACCCCTGCAACGGCGGCCTGCGCGATGTCGCCGAGCACGTGAAGCGCGGGATCGTGGCCGCGGGCGGCCTGCCCCTCGAGTTCCCCACGATCTCGCTCGCCGAGCCCTTCGTGAGGCCGACGAGCCTCTACCTGCGCAACCTCATGGCGATGGACGTCGAGGAGACGATCCGCGCGAGCCCGATCGACGGGGTCGTGCTGCTGGGCGGCTGCGACAAGACGATCCCCGCCCTGCTGATGGGCGCCTTCAGCGCCGGCAAGCCCGCGCTCGCGGTCGCGGCCGGCCCCCGTCCGCTCTCCTGCTGGCGTGGAGAGCCGATGACGGTCGAGAACTTCTGGCCCATCATCGACGAGCGCCGCTCGGGCGTCCTCGACGACGCGGGCTGGCGCGAGTTCGAGTCCCAGGTCAGCTGCGGCGTCGGCACCTGCAACGTCATGGGCACCGCGACCACGATGGCCGTCATCACCGAGGTGCTCGGCATGTCGCTGCCCGGCAGCTCGCTGGCCGGAGCGGGCACGGAGGAGCGGTCCGGGATCGCCGAGCGCACCGGCCGCCTGATCGTCGCCCGCGCACTGGCCGGTCGATCCCCCGCCGACATCGTCGACGCCTCGGCGCTGCACGACGCCTTCCGCGCGGTGTGCGCGGTCGGCGGATCCACCAACGCCGTCATCCACCTGCTCGCCTTCGCGGGCCGACTCGGCATCCCCCTCGACGCCTCCGTGCTGCGGGAGCTGAGCGAGACGACGCCGTTCCTCGTCGACGTGCGGCCCTCGGGCGAGGGCTTCCTGCACGAGGTCGAGGCCGACGGGGGCATCCCCGCCCTCATGCACCAGCTCGGCGATCTCGTGAACCTCGACCGGCTCGCCGGCGACGACCGGCCCTGGCGCGAGTCGGTCGCACCGCCCCGGCGCGACGGCGGCACGATCGGCTCCCGCACCGAGCCGAAGGGGCCCGTCGGAGCGATCGGGCTCGTGTCGGGCACGCTCGCTCCCGACGGCGCGGTGGTCAAGCTCTCTGCCGCGAGCCCCGACTTGCTCTCCCACACCGGACGGGCGGTCGTCTTCGACGGCGTCGAGGATCTGCGGTCGCGGATCGACTCGCCTGGCCTCGAGGTCGACGCCTCCTCCGTGCTCGTGCTGCGCGGCGTCGGCCCCGTCGGGGGCCTCGGCATGCCGGAGGTCGGGCACCTGCCGATCCCGGCCCGCCTGCTCGCCGAGGGCGTCACCGACATGGTGCGGGTGTCCGACGCCCGCATGAGCGGCACCGCCTCGGGCACCGTGATCCTGCACGTCGCCCCCGAGGCGGCCATCGGGGGGCCGCTCGCCCTCGTGCGCGACGGCGATCCGATCCGCTTCGACGCCGCATCCCACCGCATCGATCTGCTCGTGGCCGACGACGAACTCGCGCATCGACGCGCAGATCTGCGGATCGAGCCCGTGCCGTGCCGCGGCTACGAGCGCCTCTACCGCGACCACGTGCTGCAGGCCGACGCGGGATGCGACTTCGACTTCCTGCGCGCGGACGGCGTGAGCGCCGGGGATGTTCGCGTTGACGGCGCAAGCACCGTCGGCGATCGCACTGTCGACCGCGCGGCCGCCGACCCCGATTCCGATCCCGAACGAACGGAGCAGCCCGCATGAGCACCACGGAGCCCGTCGGCTTCATCGGCACCGGCGCGATGGGCACCGAGATGGTGCTGCGGCTGCGCGCCGCGGGCCACCCCGTCGTCGTCTCCAACCGCACGCGCGGCAACGCGGCACGCGCCGAGCAGGCGGGTGCCGAATGGGCCGAGTCGCCGCGACTCGTGGCCGAGGGCTCCGGTATCGTGCTGAGCTGCCTGCTCGACTCCGCCGCGGTCGAGCGCGTCTACCTCGGGCCCGACGGTCTCGTCGAGGCCGCGCGACCCGGCCGGGTCTTCGTCGAGCACGGCACCTTCTCGCCGGTGCTCGCCGCCGAAGTGCACCGGCGCCTCGCCGCGGTCGGCGCCGCATTCGTCGACATGCCCGTCACCGGCGGGCCGGAGGGCACGCGGGAGGGCCGGCTCGCGGCCATGGCGGGCGGCGAGCCCGTCGCGATCGAGGCGACCGCCGCGGTGGTGAGCGCGTACTGCGCACAGGTGACGCCCATCGGCGGTCCGGGCGCCGGCCTGCAGCTGAAGCTCGTGAACCAGCTGCTGGTGAGCTCGCAGATGGCGTCCGCCGCCGAGGCGATCGCGCTGCTGCACCGCCTCGGCATCGACCTCGACGCCGCGGGCTCCGTGCTCGAACGGGGCTGGGCCGGGAGCGCGATGCTGACGCGCGCCCTCGCGCAGCTGCGCGCCGGCGCCGTGCACGGCACCGGGGTGAAGACCGTCGGCATGATCGAGATCCAGGAGCTGATCGAGGAGCTGCTCGACGACCCGGCCGCCTACCCTGTGTTCGAGGGCTCGCGCACCGTGTTCGAGCGGGCGATCGCGCGCGGCCTCGGCGACGACGACCCCGCGGCGATGCATCTCGCGGTCACCGCGCCGAACCCCGCGGTCCGGTACACGCAGGAGGAATCATGAATCCGCACCCGCACCCGCACCCGCACCCGCACCCGGAGCACACCGCCGAGGAGCACCGCGTCGTCATCGTCGGCGCCGGGCCCGTGGGGCTCGCCGCCGCGCTGCTGCTCGCGCGCTCGGGCGTCGCGGTCACCGTGCTGGAACGGGACGAGGCGCCGAGCACCCACCCGAAGGCGCGCGGCATCCGCCCGCGCACCATGGAGCTCTTCATGCAGTGGGGCATCGCGGATCCCCTCTACGAGATCGCCCTGCCCGAGGAGGCGAACCGCTTCATCTACTGCGACACGCTCGCGGGCGAGGAGATCGCCCGCACCGGCGAGGTCGAGGCCTCGGGTCCCTCGGTGTCGCTCGCGCGCGCCTGCCGCGTCGCGCAGGACTCGGCGCTCCGCTCGATCCTCGGCGCCGTCCGGGCCGAGCCGCTCGTGACGGTGCGCCTGGGCTCGCCGGTCGTCGCGATCGAGCAGGACGATGACGGCGTGCGCGCGGTCGACGCGAGCGGCGCGGAGCACCGCGGCGACTACCTGATCGGCGCCGACGGTGCGGCCAGCGCGGTGCGACGGCTGCTCGGCAT
Organism: uncultured Leucobacter sp.; assembly: GCA_937872275.1. GTDB lineage: Bacteria > Actinomycetota > Actinomycetes > Actinomycetales > Microbacteriaceae > Leucobacter. The sequence goes on from CALMSE010000276.1 coordinate 13,606, forward strand.
CGGCATGGAGGGTGTGCCGCTCATCGGCTACGGGCAGAGCATCTACTGGCGCGGCGACCTCGCCAGGTGGACGGCGGATCGCCTCTGCATCCAGTTCCACACCGGGGCGCGCAGCGGGCACCCGGCGAGCGTCGCGAGCGTGGACGGGAAGGATCGCTGGATCACGATGGTGATGCAGCCCGCTTCCGAGTCGCGGCCCGAGCCGCCGACGCCCGAGGAGGCGCGGGAGATCATCGCGCTCGCGGTCGGGGCTCCGGCCGGCGAGGAGGTCGAGCCCGAGATCCTCGACATCACGACCTGGCGGATCAGCGCCCAGGTCGCCGAGCGCTGGCGCGAGGGGCGCGTCTTCCTCGCGGGCGACGCGGCCCACACCTTCCCGCCGACCGGCGGATTCGGCATGAACACCGGCATCCAGGATGCCCACAATCTCGCCTGGAAGCTCGCCGCGGTGCTCTCCGGGGACGCTGCGCCGACGCTGCTCGACAGCTACGAGGCCGAGCGGGCGCCCGTGGCCCGCAGCAACGCCGCGTGGAGCGCCGAGAACGGCGCCCGCTTCCGCCGCATCCAGGCGGCGATCGCGGCGGGCGACGACGAGGCGCTGGCGGCGCAGCTCGACGAGCAGCGGGGTCACGTCGACGCATCGGATCAGGATCTGGCGTTCCGCTACCCGTCCGGCGCCCTGGACGGCGACGATCCGAACACCGGGTCTCCGCTCACCGAGGCGCGGCTCGGCTCGCGCTTCCCGGAGACCTGGCTCGAGATCGACGGCGAGACTCGCTCGAGCAACACCGATCCGGCCAGGGGTTTCTGCGTCGTCGTCGCGGATCCCGCGCTCCGGGCCCCCGCGCGAGCGGTGCTCGAGCGGGTCGGAGTCCCCGGCTCGACCGCCCTCGCGGCGGCGCCGGTGCTCGGTGCCTCAAGCGCGGCGGTCATCCGTCCCGACGGGATCGTCGCGTGGTGCGGCGACGGCGACGCGACGGAGTGGGAGGCCGCCCTGCTCCGGATCCTCGGGCGGCGGCGATGAGCGCCCCGGCCGGGCCGAGGTACGCGGCCAACCTGTCGATCCTCTTCCCCGACCTGCCCCTCGCCGAGCGCCCCGGTGCGGCGGCCGGGCTCGGCTTCGGCTACGCCGAGAGCTGGTGGCCGTTCGACGGCCCGGCCGCGAGCGAAGCCGAGCTCGCGGCGTTCTGCGCCTCGTTCGAGCGCTCCGGGGTACGACTCGTGCTGCTCAATCTCACCGCAGGCGCCTCGAACGCGACGGGCCGGGGGATCCTCACCGACCCCGACGCCGAGGCAGACCTCGAGGCGAACCTCGACTCCGTCGGCGCGATCCTCGACCGCACTGGCTGCCGGCTCGTGAACGCGCTCTACGGCAACCGCCTCGACCCGGCCCGCGAGGCCGAAGAGGACGCGCTCGCGCTCGACCGGATCGTGCGCACCGCGGATCGCCTCGGCGAGCACGGCGCCACGGTCGTGATCGAGACGCTCAACTCCGTGAGCAGCCCCGCCTCCCCCCTCGTCGACATCGACCGCACCGCCGCCGTCGTCGCAGACGCCCGCGCGCGCAGCCGCCTGGGCAACGTGGCGCTGCTGCTCGACGTCTACCACCTCACGACGATGGAGAGGGATCCGGCCGAGGCGATCCGCCGTCACGGCCCACTCATCGGGCATGTGCAGTTCGCCGACGCTCCCGGGCGCGGCAGGCCCGGCACGGGAGGCATCGATTTCGACGGCGTGCTCGGGGCCCTGCGCGAGATCGGCTTCGCCGGCTTCGTCGGCCTCGAGTACGACCCGCGATTCCGGGCGCCGGCGGGCGCCGCCGGACCTTGAGACGACATCAGCCCCCGAAACGACATCAGAGATGAATCAGAGATGAAGGAGACACCGTGAAGATCGTGACCTTCGGCGCCGTGCGCGCCGAGCGGCCCGGCATCTACGTTCCCGGCAGGGGCATCGCCCCGCTCGACCCGCTGCTGCGGTCACTCGGCCGTGCCGCGCTCGAGATGAACGAGTTCCTCTCGCTGCTCGACGTGCTGCAGCCCGAGGTCGAGGAGGCCCTGGCCCGAGACGACCTGCCCTGGGTCGACGAGGCCGCGGTACGCCTCGGCCCGCCCGTGACCGCGCCCGAGAAGATCATCGTCGCCGGCGGCAACTACCAGTCGCACGTCGACGAGGCGGCGGGCATGAAGAACGCCCCCACCCCCTCGGAGGCGATCATCGTGCTGAAGCCGTCGAACACGGTCATCGGCCCCACCGACGCGCTGAAGCGGCCCTACAACTCGGAGCAGCTCGACTACGAGACCGAGATCGGGGTCGTCATCGGCCGCGGCGGCAGCGACATCCCGCTCGAACGCGCCTACGAGCACGTCGCCGGCTACTGCATCTCGAACGACGTGACGGCGCGCGACCTCGCGTTCAAGGAGGTGCACGTCAACCCGATGTTCCAGCAGATGACCCGCGCGAAGGGCATCCCCACCGGCTCGCCGCTGGGGCCCTGGCTCGTCACGAAGGACGAGATTCCGGATCCGCACAGCCTCCGACTGCAGTGCTGGGTGAACGGCGAGCTGCGGCAGGACGGGATGAGCAGCGAGATGATCATCGACATCCCGCACCTCATCGCCGACTTCTCGCGCGCCATGGAGCTCTCGCCGGGCGACGTCATCATGACCGGCACGACGACGGGATGCGGCGCCTTCCAGGATCCGCCCGTCTACCTCTTCGAGGGCGATGTGGTGCGCATGGAGATCTCGGGACTCGGCGTCATGGAGACGCCGATCGTCGACGGGTGACGCGGGCCGGGCGATCCGTGAGTCAGCGGATCGCCCGGCGCCGATCAGGCGACCCGCTAGCGGATCGCCTCCACCGCCGAGCGGACCGCCGGGTCGGATCCGTCGAGCCGCAGCAGGGTGTCGGCCAGCACCTGCACGAGCAGCTCGATGACCCGCTCCTCGTCGAGGCGGTCCTGCTCGTCGCGGTCGAACCACGACATGACGATCTCGTCCTTCATCGCGATCCACCCCGCGACGAAGATCCGCGCGTTCTCGTCGAGGTGGTCGATGCCGACGGTCGCGAGCAGCTGGCTGGCGCCCTCCCAACGGGCCTGCTCGAAGGCGGCGCGCAGCTCGGCGTCGCCGCCGAGGCCCCCGCGCACGAGCTCGCGCAGCTGCTGCGAGTGGCCGCCCAGCCAGCGGATGTGCGCCCGCATCATCTCGCGCACCGCCTCCCGGGGCGCGAGCCCCTCGGGCGGCACGAGCACCTCGCGCATCTCGACCGCGACGCGGCCGAGCACGGCGAGGAAGAAGCCGCGCTTGCTGCCGAAGTAGTGGAACGGGAGGCCTGCGGCCACTCCGGCCCGGCGCGCGAGCTCCGAGACCACGACCTCGTCGTAGGGGGTCGTGCCGAACGCCTCCATCCCCTCCGTGAGCAGCCGCTCCCGGCGCTCGTCGGAGGCGGATGAAGGCGTTCTGGGCATACCCCTCAGCTTAGCGATCGGGTCCCCGCCGGCCGCCTCCCCGATCCCGCGAGAGTATACGGCGGTGGCGAGTGTGACGCTTGGAGAGACGCTCCCAGGGTCACACTCGCCACCGCCGTATCCACTCGCCATCGACCGCGAAGTCAAGCCCGGGCGAGCACCGCCGTGAGCGCCTCCGTCACGGCGGACGCATGGTCGCCGGGAGCGGCGATCCACCGGGCCGCGATGTGGCCGTCGGGCCGCACGAGCACCGCACCGCCTTCGGGGATCGCGTAGGTCTCGCCCCAGCGACCGGTCTCGTCGGCGTAGTCGCCCGCGCCTCCCGCGCCCACCGCGACGCTGTAGGCTGCGACTCCCTCCGGAACGGGCCAGGCCTCAGCCGCCGAGAACAGGGTCCAGCCGTCGACGAGGTGCACGCTCGACACCGACTCGCCGCCCGGGCCTCTCAGGCGCAGGTGCGGGGCGCGGGCGCCCGGGGCCGAGGTCGGCTGATAGAGCGCGACCGTCGACTCGGGGGCTGCGACTCCGTCGCCGATGACGGCCGACGACTCGTAGACCGTGCCGAAGATCTGGCCCTGCGAGTGGAACTCCTCCTTCTGCTGGGCGACACCGGCCGCAAAGTGTCCGCGGATCTCCTCGCCCTCGGGCAGAGCGAGGAGGCGCAGCACCTGCGGATCCGCCAGCATCGCCGCGGCCTCCTGCTGATTGCGGGCGTTCTCCATCGAGCGCTCGGCGTTCAGTGCGGCGACCGCGCGCCGCTCGGGCTCGTAGCTGTCGAGCAGGGCCGGGCCGGCCTCGCCGGCCAGCACGGCGTCGAGCTTCCAGACGAGGTTGTGCGCGTCCTGGATCCCGCTGTTCATGCCGAAGCCGCCCATCGGCGGGAACTGGTGCGCGGCGTCGCCGACGAGGAAGACGTCGCCGACGCGCCAGCGATCGGCGATCGCCATGTCGACCCGCCAGGGCAGCACGCTGAGGATCTCGGGCTCGAGCTCGGGCACCCCGGTGGCCGTGCGCAGGAGGTCGGTGCAGTGCTCCTCGGTGAAGACGGCCTTGACATCGGTGCCCTCGGGCACCTCGACGCTGTAGACCCATCGGTCGACGCCGTTGAGCGAGATGAAGATGCCCTGCGTCTCCGCCGACATGATGAACCAGAGGATGTACGGGCGCGACTGCGTCGCCTCAGTGAGGTCGGCGCTGAAGTAGATGTTCGCCCGCGTGCCGAGGGCCGCACTGCGGGTCAGGCCCGCGCCGACGAGGTCGCGCACGGTGCTGTTCGCGCCATCGGCGGCGATGACGAAGCGGGCGTTCACGGTGCCGCCGTCGGTCGTGAGCGTCACCCCGCCGCCGCCCTGTTCGAGCCCGGTCGCCCGCGTGCCGAAGCGCAGCTGCGCGGAGGGGTGCTTCGCCAGTTCGTCGCGCAGTGCGCCCTCGATGAGATCCTGCGCGCACGAGGCGAGGCGCTCGGGTGAGTTCAGCTCGGCCGCGTCGTCGTCGAGGTAGTCGAGGGTGGCGAGCGTGTTCGCGGCGATGCTCGGCAGCCAGCCGAAGCTGGTCGCGAGGTGCGGCGGCAGCGAGGCTTCGCGGATGGTGTCCGCGACGTCCCACTGGCGGAAGAGCTCCATCGTGCGCGCGTTGATCACGTGCGCGCGGGGCTGATCCGAGGGGCTCTCGCGCTGCTCGAGCACCGCGACGCTGCGGCCGCTCCGGGCGAGATCGATGGCGGCCGAGAGGCCGACGGGGCCGGCGCCGACGATGGCGACGTCGAAGCGTTCGGGGGTGGTGTTCATGCGTGCTCCTGATCCGAGGTGAAGGTGAATGCGGTGGTGAAGAGTCGGTGTGGGTCGTGGCGGTCCTTGAGCATGCGCAGCACGGGCAACGCATCGGCGTAAGCCGCGTCACCGAGGCCGGTGCTCCCGTGCCCCGCCTCGTCACGGGAGACGAAGCCCGGCACGCGCGCCTCGTCGCGGCGCACAGTCGCAAGTACCCGATCCAGACCGTTCGCCCATGCCCGGGTCGACGCGGCGTGCTGGGGCTCGACCCAGAGCCCCATGATGTTGACCATGAAGGCCGCGTCGCGACCCGGTGCGCAGCCTTCCCCCCGGCGCACCGCGCCGCCGAGCGGCACGATCTCGAAAGCGGAGTGCGGCCCGGGCAGCGGCACGGCCGCGCCGACGAAGGCCTCGAGGTCGCCGTCGCTCAGCCGGTCGGCGAAGCCCGAGCGGAAGTGCGCACCGAAGCGTTCGAAGGGGAAGGCCCCGTCGAGTCGCTCGCGTAGCTGCAGCGGGGTGAGTCTGCCCGAGACGGCAGCGGCTGCTCGCGGATGCCGGATCGCGGGCTCGAGCTCACGCTCGGCCGCCTCCGGCTCACCCGCGTGCACGAGCAGCGCGAGCACGCCGGGCGCGCCGGCGAGGGAGGCGTCGAGGCCGGGCAGCGGCGGAAGCGAGCGGATGAAGGCCACGGCGGTGAGGTCGTCGCCGGCCTCCGCGGCGAGGTCGAGTACGAAGCGCAGGCCCTCGGCGGCGCGCTCGACGGCGAAGGCGAGCTGCACGACGTGGAAGTCGCCGATCGGCGCCAATGCGAGCGTCAGTTCGGTGACCGCGCCGAAATTGCCCCCGCCCCCGCGCAGCGCGCGGAGCAGTTCGGGGTCGCTCCCCTCGTCCACTGCATGGAGGGTGCCGGTACCATCGGCCAGTCGCGCGGCGACGATCTGGTCGCCGATGAAGCCGAGTCGGCGCAGCAGCACGCCGACGCCGCCCGAGAGCGCGGCCCCGGCGACGCCGATGCGGCTGGGGACCGGGAGGTTGAGGGCGAGCCCGGTGCCGTCGAGCGCGCGGTCGAGAGCTCCGGCCGTGACCCCGCCCCCGACGGTGACCGTGCAGGCGGCGGGATCGACCTCGATGCGGTCGAGGCCTGCGAGGTCGAGGCAGACCGTTCCGGCCGCCTCCCCGAGCGCGCCGGGAGAGTATCCGCCGCCGAGCACCGAGACCGGGGTGCGGGTCTCGACGCAGGCCCGGATCGCAGCGAGCACATCGGCCTCGTCGCGGCAGCGCACCCGCACGATCGGGGCGGTGTCGGGTGTACCGGCCGCCGCCCGGGAAAGGGTGTCCGGACCCTCGATCGACTCGTGAGCGACGCCCTGTTCGAGCAGTGACGCCGGGATGCACCCCGTGATCCCCTGGCTGCGCCGATCCGCCATCCCGACCTCCTTGCCGATGCAGCCACACTAGATTGACTTTGAGTCAAAGTCAATAACTGACGCTCGGACACCGCGGCCGTCCCGTCCCGTCCCGAATATGCGGCAGTTGTTGCGGGTGCTGGTCGGTGACACCCGCAACAACTGCCCAAGCATTTCGCGGAGCCGCCGCAGTCGACGAACGCAGGGATGCGGCCCACGATCGGGTAGATCGCAGGCATGCCGAAACGCGAGGAGGGGCCCTGCATCCGCAGGCCCCCTCCTCGTCGGCGCCGGAGGCGACGCCGGAGCGCGTGAGATCAGAGCATCTTGGTGACCTGGTCGAAGCTGAGCTCGACCGGGGTCTCGCGCTCGAACAGCGACACCAGCACGGTGAGCTTGCCGGCGGCCGGGTTGATCTCGCTGATCGTACCGGGGAGCCCCTCGAAGGAGCCCGACTTGATGGTGATCGTCTCGCCGATCTCGAAGTCGATCTCGACGTTGCCCGCCTCTGCGGCACCCGCCGCGGCCTTGGACTTGCCGAGCACCGGCTCGAGCTCCACCGTGCTCTTCAGCATCTCGAAGGCCTCGTTGAAGCGCAGCGGCACGGGGTTGTGGGCGTTGCCCACGAAGCCGGTCACACCCGGGGTGTGGCGCACGACGGACCACGAGTTCTCGTTGAGGTCCATGCGCACCAGCACGTAGCCCGGGATCCGCACGCGGGTCACCATCTTGCGCTGGCCGTTCTTGACCTCCATGACCTCTTCCATGGGGACCTGGATCTCGTAGATGTCGTCGACCGCGCCCATCGTCTCGCGACGGTTCCACAGGTTCGACTTCACCTTGCGCTCGTACCCGGCATAGCTGTGCACGACGTACCACTTGCCGGGCTTGCGGCGCAGCTCGACCTTGAAGGCGGCGTAGGGGTCGGCCTCGGCGGCTTCGGCGTCGGCCTCCTCCTCGACGATCGCGGCGGCGGCCGCAGCGGCCTCCTCCATGCTGTCGATGTCGAGCGCGTCGGCCACCTCGGCGTCGGCCTCGGCGTCCGCCGTGGCCTCGGCCTGGTTCACCAGCGCGTCGAGGGCGGCGTCGAGCTCGGCCTCGGGGTTCGTGTTCTCACTCGTCATCTGACTCTCTCGCTCTCGATCGCGGGAACGTCTCCGCGGAATGGATCTCGTCGGCCTGCCCGCTCGTCGCGCGGGCGGCGGCCTAGCCCGGGGTGCCGAATATGAAGACGGTGACCCAGCCAAAGGCCTGGTCGAGCACCCACACGAGCGCCATCATCACCACGACGAAGCCCAGCACCACGAGGGTGTAGTTGATGAGCTCCTTGCGAGTGGGGGTGATGACCTTCTTCAGCTCGGAGATCACCTGCTGGATGAACAGGACGATGCGGCCGAACCACGAACGCTTCGCGGCGCGATCAGCCTTGGCGCGCTCGACGAGGCCGTCGCCGGTCTCGTCGATTTCCTTGCTGCTCACGGATCGTCCTCTCTTCCTCCCGACGGCCTGGGCCATCGGGGCTGGCAGGGCGGACAGGACTCGAACCTGCAACCTGCGGTTTTGGAGACCGCTGCGCTACCAATTGCGCCACCGCCCTATGGGCTGCCCCTGCCGATTCCCTCCCGGACCGGTGCGGCTGGGCCGCATGCGCTTCCGGGCATAGAAAATCTTGGCAGAAGTCAACTACCTCGTACGAGTTTAGGGGATCCGCCCGCCGTTGTCGAACCGGCGGCGGCCCGATCCTCCCGGCCTCAGAAGTGGTACGGGTACGGCGACCAGTCGGGGTCGCGCTTCTCGAGGAACGAATCGCGCCCCTCGACCGCCTCGTCGGTGCCGTAGGCGAGGCGCGTCGTCTCGCCCGCGAACAGCTGCTGCCCGACGAGACCGTCGTCGACGGCGTTGAACGCGTACTTCAGCATGCGGATCGCGGTGGGCGACTTGCCGAGGATCTCGCGCGCCCACTCGACGCCGGTGCGCTCGAGCTCCGCGTGCGGCACCGCGGCGTTCACCGCGCCCATCTCGTAGGCGCGCTGCGCCGAGTATTCGCGGGCGAGGAAGAACACCTCACGGGCGTTCTTCTGCCCGATCTGGCGGGCGAAGTAGGCGCTGCCGTAGCCGGCGTCGAAGGAGCCCACGTCGGCGTCGGTCTGCTTGAAGCGGGCGTGCTCCTTGCTCGCGATCGACAGGTCGCAGACTACGTTCAGCGAGTGGCCGCCGCCCGCCGCCCAGCCGTTCACGAGCGCGATGACCACCTTCGGCATGAAGCGGATCAGCCGCTGCACCTCGAGGATGTGGAGGCGGCCTGCACGGGCGCGCTCGTGCGGGCCCACGGCCTCCTCGGCCTCGCTGTACTTGTAGCCGTCGCGGCCGCGGATGCGCTGGTCGCCGCCCGAGCAGAACGCCCGGACGCCGTCGCGCGGGCTCGGCCCGTTGCCCGTCAGCAGCACCGCGCCGACGCGGGGGTTCATGCGCACCCGGTCGAGCGCGTCGTAGAGCTCGTCGACCGTGCGCGGGCGGAACGCGTTGCGCACCTCCGGCCGGTCGAAGGCGACGCGCGCGATGCGGCCGTCGCGGCTGAGGTGGGCGGTGATGTCGGCATAGCCCTCGGAGCCCGGAGCGGGCTCCCACTCGCCCGGGTCGAAGAGTTCGGAGACCTGCTGCTCAGTCATGCGAACCAGCCTATGCCCGCCCCGTCGTCCCCTTCCTCTCCCTCACCCGCCCGACTCCCCGCTGAAGCCGCATCCGGATGCCGAGAGCGCATCCCGGTCACGTGATCCGGATGCGTTCTCGGCATCCGGATGCGTTCTCGGCGGCGATACCGCGCGGGTGCAAGGATGGAGACGTGGACCGCACGCCAGACCTCGACGAGCTGCTCGCCGCCGCGCGGGTGGTCGCGATCCCGACCCGCACGCGGTTCCGCGGCGTGAGCGTGCGCGAGGCGGTGCTCTTCGACGCGCCGAACGGGGCGAGCGAGTTCTCGCCCTTCGTCGAGTACGACGACGCCGAGGCCGCCGCGTGGCTCGCCGCGGCGCTCGAGTTCGGCTGGCGCTCGCTGCCGCCGACGACGCGGGGGCGGATCGCCGTGAACGCGACCGTGCCCGCCGTCGCGGCGGAGGAGGTGCCGGGCGTGCTCGCCCGCTTCCCCGGCTGCCGGACCGCGAAGGTGAAGGTCGCCGAGCGCGGGCAGACCCTCGCCGACGATGTGGCGCGCGTGCGCGCCGTGCGGGAGGCGATGGGCTCGGACGCCGCCGTGCGCGTCGACGCCAACGGCGGATGGAGCGTCGACGAGGCCGTCGCAGCGCTGACCGCGCTCGCCGAGTTCGACCTCGACTACGCGGAGCAGCCCTGCATGAGCGTGGCCGAGCTGGTCGAGGTTCGCGCGCACTTGACTGGGGGTCGACGGGTCGGGAGGTCCGATCCTGCCGACGGGAACTCGCGAGACGGGGTCGCAGGTTCGGATCCCCGACCCTCCCCCGTTTCGCCGAACCCGAGATCCGCTGATCACGGGTCGCCCCTCGTCCGTATCGCCGCCGACGAGAGCGTGCGCAAGGCCGAGGATCCGCTCGCGGTCGCACGGGCCGGCGCCGCCGACCTGCTCATCGTGAAGGCGCAGCCGCTCGGCGGCATCGCGCGGGCGCTCGAGATCGTCGCGGAGGCCGGCCTGCCCGTGATCGTGTCGAGCGCGCTCGACACCTCCGTCGGCATCGCGATGGGCCTGCACCTGGCCGCCGCGCTGCCCGAGGGCGTGCTGGCGGGGGCCTGCGGCCTGGGCACGGCCGCGCTGCTCGCGGGTGACGCGACGGCGGATCCGCTGCTGCCGGTGGACGGCCAGATCGCGGTGCGCCGCCCCGCGCTCGACCCGGGACTGCTCGGCCGCTACGCGGCACCGCCCGAGCGCGAGGCCTGGTGGCGCGAGCGGATCGCCCGCTGCTTCGCCCTCCTCAGCCCTTGAGGCCGGGGAAGTCCTCCTCGCGCCACTCGCTCGCGATCCGCTCCCCGGCGTCGAAGGCCGCGATCTCGCGCCGCCGCAGCTCGACACGGCGGATCTTGCCCGAGCTCGTCTTCGGCAGTTCGAAGAACTCGATCCGCCGCACCCGCATGTAGGGCGGCAGCGCTTCGCGCGCGTGCAGGAGGATCGCACGCGCCGTCTCCCCATCGGCCGCGGCCCCGGCGGCGAGCGCGACATACGCCTTCGTCACGTTGAGCCGCGTCTCGTCGGGGGCTCCGACGACCGCCGCCTCGGCCACGAGGGCGTGCTCGATGAGCGCGCTCTCGACCTCGAAGGGCGAGACCTTGAAATCGCTCGACTTGAAGATGTCGTCGGTGCGGCCGACGAAGGTCAGCACGCCGCCCTCGCCGCGCTGAGCGACGTCGCCCGTGCGGAAGAGCCCGCCGCGCATGGCCCTCGCCGTGGCCTCGGGGTCCCCGAAGTACCCGGTCATGAGGTTGACCGGCGGCAGGGCGCTGTGCGAGGCATCGCCGTGCGCGCCGACGGCGCCGCCCGTGCGAAGCGCGGAGGAGCCGAGCCGCAGGCACACCTCGCCCTCGTCGGCCTCGGCCTCGGTGAGCGGGTCGACCAGCACGGCGTCCACTCCGGGCAGCGGGCGCCCCATCGCCCCGGGCACGACCGGGTCGCCGGCGAGGTTGCCGATGAGCGCCGTCGTCTCGGTCTGCCCGTAGCCGTCGCGGATCTCGAGCCCCCACCACTCCCTGATGCGGGCGATGACCTCGGGGTTCAGGGGCTCGCCCGCGGAGACGACCTCGCGCAGGCCGCGGGGCCTGCGGTCGAGACGGTGCTGGATGAGCATGCGCCACACCGTCGGCGGCGCGCAGAAGGTGTTCACCCCGGCCCGATCGAGCTCGGCGACGAAGTCCTCGGCCTCGAAGCGGGCGTAGTTCAACACGAAGATCGTCGCGCCCACGTTCCAGGGCGCGAAGAAGCTCGACCAGGCGTGCTTGCCCCAGCCGGGCGCGCTCACGACGGAGTGCACGTCGCCGGGGCGCACGCCGATCCACGCCATCGTCGTGAGGTGCCCGAGCGGGTAGCTCACGTGCGAGTGCTCCACGATCTTGGGCAGGCTCGTCGTGCCCGAGGTGAAGTAGATGAGCGAGGGGTCGGTGCTCGCGGTGGTCTTCGCGACGGGCCCGGTCGGGGCGTCGTGCGAGGCCTCGAAGCGAACCCAGCCCGAAAGCGCCCCTGCCTGTCCGGCCGCCGCGTCGTCGCCCCCGACGACGATGCCGCGATAGCCTCCCGGCACTTCGGCGAACTTGACGGCGTCTTCGGGGGCGGCGAAGATCCAGCGCACGCGGCCTCGATCGACCCGGTCGACGAGCTCGTGGGTGCCGAGCACCACCGAGGTCGGCAGGATCACCACTCCGACCTTGAGCGCGGCGAGCATGATCTCCCAGAGCTCCAGGCGGTTGCCCAGCATCAGCATGGCCACGTCGCCCTGGCGCGCCCCGATCTGCAGCAGCCAGTTCGCGAGCTGGTCGCTGCGCCGCTTCAGCTCGGCGAAGCTGCGCACGACCTCGGGTGCGCCCGCGCCGGACCCGCGGCCCTCCCCGCTCTCCACGATCCGCAGCGCGACGGTGTCGTTGCCCTCTGCGATCGCGTCGAACACGTCGTGAGCCCAGTTGAACGACGGCCCCACGTCGGGCCACCGGAACTCGGCCCGGGCGCGGTCGGGCTCCCCCGAGAGCTCGAGCAGGCGGTCGCGGGCGGCGAGGAAGGCCTCGGTGGGGGTCGCTGCGTTCATGGGGTCAATTCTCCTCCGTCTGCTTCCCGGATCTCTCCCCGGCGTTCTTCCTGCTCTTCGCAACCGTCGCGGCGGTCGCCGCACCCGTCGCGGCGGTCGCCGCACCCGCTGCGGCGCGCCCGACCGCGATCATCTCGGCGATGACCGCGACGAACATGAGCCCGCCGATGATCAGGGCGGCCGGGATCCGCGGGTCGCTGCCCGGCGCCGGCCCGATGACCCAGCAGAAGAGCACGAACTGGGCGATCGCCGCGATCGGCACCGCGGCCCAGCCGACGAGCAGCAGCGACGCGCTCAAGGTGCGCCCCGACCAGCGCACGCGGGTCGCGACGGCGAACACCGCGATCGACGCCGCGATCACGAGCGCCGCCAGCACGAGCAGCACCGCGTACGGCATGGCATAGGCCGCCCGGTGCCGCTCCACGCCCCGGGGGTCGAGATCCGCGAAGGTGCCGCGCGCGAAGTCGATGCGCACGCCGAGGTCGCTGCCGAGGCCGACACTGTGCGTGCTCACGGGCTCGCCGACCGCCTCGTCGAACGCGTCGAAGTCGAGCACCGCCACCTGGGCTCCGTCGGCCCGCGTGCTCAGCGATCCGACGCGGAAGTCGACGAACTCGTCGGTGCGCTCGGACAGATGCGAGGCCTCGTACTCCCAGGGCGCGAACCAGTTGCCGAACTCTCCCGGCTCCCTGGCGCGGTCGTAGTCGCCGTCGATCCAGCCGCCCTGCCGCACCGCGTCGACGAGCTCGGGCGCCAGCGCGAACTGCACCCGGATCGGGCGCACGGGCTCGGTGCCGTCGAAGGGGCTGCGGAGATCGGGGTAGAACTCGTCCTCCCAGAAGAAGTACTGCGCCACCCAGCGCAGCTGCTCCACGGTCTCGGCTCCGCGCGTCACCGCGACGACCGGATGGGCGAGCACGTACTCGACCTCGACCTCGTGCACCCCGGAGAGCGCCTCCGCGAACTGGGTCACCGCGGCACGGCTGTCGGTCACGGGGTTGTCGACCACGCGGAAGGGGATCTCCTGGCCATCGATCCGCATCGAGACGATCTCGAGCCCGAGATCCTGGCCCAGGCGCTCGCTCGGCCACTCGCGCGCGAACTGCGGCGCGCGCGGTCCGTTCTCCTCGAAGTCGACGGTGTTCCGCTCGACGACGCTCAGCCGCGCGTCGCCGTGCCCGTCGCGGCTCAGCTCGGCCTCGATCTCGAAGCCGGTGGTCTGCGTGTAGAAAGTGCCGGGCAGGTCGTCGAAGCGCGTGAGGTGATCATGGTCCTGGGAATAGGGCGCGGGCTGCGTCGAGACCGTGACGATGGCACCCGCGAGCACCGCGAGCGAGGCGGCGAACGCGAGCATCGCGGGAATCGAGATGAAGCGGTCGTCGCGCCAGCCCCGGGCGAGCCCGGGATCGCGGGCCTCGTCGATCGCGAGCCCGGTGGCGGCGTCGCCCGCCGCGCGCGGCGGTTCGAAGAGCAGTGCATAGGGAAGCAGCGGATCGTCGATCGGACCGCGATCCGCCAGCCTGGTGGATCGCGCGTAGGCGCGGATGCCCTTGAGCTGCTGCAGCACGAGCGCCCCCGCGGGGGTGAGCGGGCGGGGCTTCGCCACGGCCGCGACCGTGGCGAGCGCGAGCGCCGTCGAGACGGCGACGAAGGCGAAGGGCCACCAGACGACGCTGAGGATCACCTGCTCCGAGAGCTGGCGCAGCAGCCCCCACTGCACGAGGGTGATCGCGACCGGCGCGAGCAGGAAGGTGTCGCGGACGTAGCTGTCGGGCTTCCACCGCAGCTTCCGTTCGAGGATCGGATCGTTCTTGCCGGACCCCGACCACCGGGAGCCCTGGGCCCAGACGGTCGGGGTGCTGCCGAAGCGCCCGGTGCGGCGACCGACCCGCGCGACGTGGCGCAGCCAGCGCTCGCGGCGCGCGACGGGTCCGCCCTCGGTCGAATCCTTGAAGACGCTGCGCGCGCCCGGGTCGGCCGACGCGCCGACTGACGCCCCGCGCAGCGGTCTCACCCGGAGCGCGTCGATCAGCTCGGCGTGGCGGGTGCGGCGCAGCAGGCGCGCCG
>CALMSE010000277.1 GCA_937872275.1 uncultured Leucobacter sp.
GCGGCTGCGCGCAGTGGTGCCCGACCCGCACGAGCACGCCCTGCTCGTCGAGGTATTGGCCGACATCGTGCGCGTGCAGACCCTCGACCGAGACCGCGGCCAGTGCGACGCGACGATGCGCCCCCTGCGGGCCCAGCAGTCGCACCCCGGGCATCTCGAGGATGCCGGCGACCAGGCGCTCGACGAGGCCGTGCTCGGAGGCCGCCGCCCGTTCCATGCCGACCGCCTCGGAGAAGGCGACCGCCGCCCCGAGCCCGATCGCCTGCGAGACCGGCTGCGTGCCGGCCTCGAAGCGCAGCGGCGGCGGCATGAACTCGGCCGACTCCATGGTCACCTTCGTGATGATCGACCCGCCGGTACGGGCGGGCGGCAGCGCCGCGAGCATCTCGGGGCGGCCGTAGAGCACGCCGATGCCGTTGGGACCCAGCATCTTGTGCCCCGAGAATGCGGCGAAGTCGACGCCGAGCGCGTCGAGGTCGACCGGGATGTGCGGCACCGACTGGCAGGCGTCGAGCACGGTGACCGCGCCGACGGCGCGTGCGAGCTCGACGAGCTCGGCCACCGGTGCGACGTACCCGGTGACGTTCGAGACGTGGCCGAAGGCGAATATGCGGGTTCGGCTATTGATGGCCTGGCGGGCTGCATCGAGCGACCAGATCCCGTATTCGTCGACGGGAATGTATGTGAAGCTCGCGCCGGTGCGCGTCGCGAGTCTCTGCCAGGGGATGAGGTTGGCGTGATGCTCGGCCTCGGTGACGAGGATCTCGTCGCCCGGCCCCAGCGCGAAGCGCTCGCTGCCCGCGACGCCCAGCCCGGAGTTCGCGTCGCCGATGCCCAGGGCGACGATGTTGAGCGCGTCGGTCGCGTTCTCGGCCCACGAGATCTGCTCGGGCGTCGCGGCGCCGACGAAGCGCGCGACCGCGGCGCGGGCGCCCTCGAAGAGCTCGGTCGCCGTGCCGACGGCCTGGTAGGTGCCGCGGTGCACGGGGGCGTTCGCCGTCGAGAGGAAGTTCCGTTCGGCGTCCAGCACGGCCGCCGGTCGCTGCGAAGTCGCGGCGGCGTCGAGGTAGGCGACGGGTCGGCCTTCGACGACGGGGGGCGCGGCGAGGTAGGGGAAGGCCGCGCGCAACTCGGCGACCTCCGCGGGGGTGAGGGCTGTGGTGTCCACGGACGGCATGACTCCATTCTCTCACTCATGGTTCGGGTGCGGTCGCGCTCTCGGCGAACGGCGGCGCGCCAGGGGGAGGCGGGCGGGGGACCGGGGCTCAGCGGGGTCGCGAGGCCGGGGTGATCCACCGATTGGCCATGCCGGCGGCGAGGATCAGCACCCCCGACACCAGCGGCAGCGCGAGCGCCGCCTGCGTGCCCAGGTTCTGGGCGACGATCCCGGTGACGGCCGCCGCGAAGGACTGCCCGACCATGATGCCCGAGCCGAGCATGGTCATCACGGTGGCGGATCGCCCCTCCGGAGTGCGCGCCGCGCCGAAGCCGTAGATCGTGACGAGCAGCGGCCCGATCCCGAGCCCCATCACCGCGAGCGCGAGCACCATGCCGGGCACGTCGTGCACCGTCTGCAGCAGCACGCCGCCCGCCGCGATCAGGGCGGCGGAGACGATCCAGCGGTAGCGGAGCGTGAAGCGCGCGGGAAACCAGGCCACGCCGATCGCGAGCACCGCGGATCCCACGCCCATCACGCCGTAGAGCAGGCCGGCGGCCTCGGCCGCGCCCCGATCCGCCATGAACGCCGTGAGCGAGGTGAGCGTCGAGCCGAAGAAGAGCCCCGTCGCGAAGATGCCGAAGACGGTGAGCAGCAGGGCCGGGCGCCACAGTCCGGACACCGGCGAGAGCGTCTCGGCCCGCTCGGCCGCCGACTTCGGCGGCGTGCTCGTGCGGTGCAGGGCGAAGGCCGTGACGAAGATCAGGGTGAGCACCGCGGCGCCCGCGATGGGCGCCCAGGCTCCGAAGGCGCTCGCGAGCAGCCCGACGACGACCGGGCCGAAGACGAAGACCACCTCGTCGGCGGCCGACTCGTAGGCGAGGGCCGAGTTCACCGCGCGCGGCCGCTGCGGGACCGGCAGCTCGTTCTGGATGATCGCCACGAGGCGCGAGCGCGACATCGGCGAGGTCTGCGGCGCGGTGGCGCCGACCGCGAAGGAGGCGAGCAGCATGGTCCAGGCGGGAAGGGGGCTGAACGCGATCCACGCGAGCGCGCCGAGCATGGCGCTGTTCACCGCCCCCACGACGAGCAGGGTGGGGCGCTGGCCGTAGCGATCCGCCGCGGCCCCGATGAGCGGCCCGAAGCAGGCGACCCCGGCCCCGATCATCGCCGAGGTGAGGCCGCCGATCTCCACCGAGCCGCGCGCCGAGACCGCGAGCGTGAGCACGCCGACGACCATCATCGCGTACGGCACCCGCGACAGCAGCGCGAGCGGGAAGTAGGCGAAGCCCGCGCGGGCGAGGAGGGGTTTCAGAGCCCCTGCCCCTCGAGGAAGGCGAGGAACGCGGCCCCGTCCTCGGGTGATCCGGTGTAGGCCACTCCGTTCACCACGGCGAGCGGGGTGCCGCGCACCTGGAGCTGCGGATCCACCGCGTTCGGCACCGGGGCTCCGACGTACCACTCGCTGAGCGCGTCGGCGAACACCGCGAAACGATCGGACTCGACGCAGGATCGCGCGTCGGCGTCGAGGCCGCCCGTCGCCTCGTCCAGCGCGCTCACGAGCCCGGCGGTGTCGTCGACCTGCTGCGTCTCGCGGCTGAGCAGCGCGAGGTGCGCGGCCCACGCGGAGTCGGGCTGCGCGTCGACCATGCAGGCCATGGCGCCCGAGAGCCGGGTCGAGAACGGCTGCACGAAGGCCATCGGGCGGATCTCGAGCGTCGCCCTGCCCTCGGACACGAGCCGCTCCAGCGCCTGCGCGTTCGCCGCCTCGAAGTCGACGCAGTGGGGGCAGCGGTAGTCGACGTAGAGCAGGATGTCGGCCGGGCCGTCCTCGCGATCGGTCGCCGGGGCCTCCGGCGCCGTGCCCGCCGCGAGCGGCTCCGAGCGCGCCGGCACCGGGCCGTCGGAGCCGGCGACGAAGAGGATGCCGCCCGTGCCCATGTTCGCCGGCCACTCGATGAGGTTCTCGCTCTGCTCCTCGGCGCTCCAGTCGCGGGCCTCGCCCGACCCCGACCCCTCGTCCGAGCTCAGCGCGCCCTGGCTCAGCACCGCGCCGAGCGCCAGCCCGCCGACGCCCACGGCGATGCACACCGCCAGTGCGCCCGCGACGAGCCCGGTGACGGCGGCCGGGCGGAGCCTGCGCTTCACGAGCGCCACGATGCCGAGCGCCACCGCGACGAGGCCCAGGACGGCCGCCAGCACGATGAAGAGGCTGAAGTAGAACGCCGAGACCCCGGCGGTCAGGAGCGCCACGAGACCGACCGCCATGGCCGCGATCGCCAGGCCCCGCCCCGCCCCGCCGGCCCCCGGCCCCTCGGCGGAGTAGGGATTCGGCGGCGGCACCGGGATCCACTCGCGATCCGGCTGGTCGTTCTGCGGGGTGATCGGCTGCTCGTCGCTCATGCCCCCATTCTTGCAGCAGCGCGGGCGGCGTAGCATGGGAGGCATGCTCCTGCTCGCGGCGACCCCGATCGGCAACCTCGGGGACGCATCGCCCCGGCTGCGGGAGGCCCTCGCCGAAGCCAGCGTGATCGCGGCGGAGGACACGCGCCGCACGGCGCAGCTGATGCGCCTCCTCGGCGTCGAGACCCGGGCCGAGCTCGTCGCGCTGCACGACCACAACGAGCGCGATCGCGCGGCCGCGCTCGTCGAGCGCGCGGCGTCCGAGCTCGTGGTGCTCGTGAGCGACGCGGGCATGCCCACGGTCTCGGACCCCGGCTTCCGCGCGGTCCAGCTCGCTGCCGAGCGCGGCGTCGAGGTGAGCGCGATCCCCGGCCCCAGCGCGGTGCTCGCCGCGCTCGCGGTGTCGGGCCTGCCGACCGACCGCTTCGCATTCGAGGGCTTCCCGCCGCGCAAGGCCGGGGAGCGGCTCCGCGCCCTCGCGGCGCTCGCCGCCGAGCGCCGCACCCTCGTCTTCTTCGAGGCGCCCTCGCGCGTCGCCGAGACCCTGGCCGCCCTTGCGGAGGCCTTCGGGCCCGAGCGGCCCGCCGCCGTCTGCCGCGAACTCACCAAACTGCACGAGGAGGTGCGCCGGGGCGGTCTCGCCGAGCTCGCCGAGTGGGCCGCGGGCGGGGTACGCGGCGAGGTCGTGCTGGTGGTCGGCGGCGCGCCCGCCGGCACGGTGTCGCCCGAGGCGGCGCTGGCCGAGGTCGCGAGACTGATCAAGGGCGGTGAGCGGCTGAAGGACGCGACGCGGGCCGTGGCCGAGGCGACCGGACTGTCGGCGCGCGAACTGTACGCGGCGGCGCTCGCCGCGCGG
>CALMSE010000278.1 GCA_937872275.1 uncultured Leucobacter sp.
GGCCGCGCCCGCCGCGCCGCTCGCCGCCGCCTCGATCCGCGCCAGCCTCCGGCACGCCTCGTCGTTCCAGCGGGGGTCGTTCCAGAGGCTGTCGTCGGCGAGCCGGTCCAGCAGCTCATCGCAGGTCCAATCTGGATCGATTGGATCAGAAAGGGGCCATTTGCGTGCGGAGGAGTGTGCCATTGGTCCAGAATGACGAAGTATGAGCGACAGCGGGAGAGCCAATAGCCGTCCGATGGTCCACGGATCGGCCCTCGTCCCGTCCGAGCGCCTCGCGGCCCGGCTGGGACGCTGGGCCCAGGGAGACGGCACGCTGGCGGAGCGCCTCGCGCGAGCCGTCGCCGCGCTCATCGAGAACGGCGAGCTGCGCCCGGGCGATCGGCTGCCGGCGGAGCGGGCGCTCGCGCAGGCGATCTCAGTGTCGCGCGGCACGGTGGTGGCCGCCTACGGCCTCCTGAGCGAGGACGGCCTCGTCGAGAGGCGGCAGGGGAGCGGCACGAGCGTGGCGGGATCCGCGCCGCCCGCCGCTCGGACGGGGCGCGTCCGGCGCAGCGAGGCGCTGTTCTCGGCGCTGCCCTCCTCGATCGACCTGCTGCGCGGGGTGCCGCAGATGCCCGAGCTGGCGGTGAAGCTCGTCAGCGATCATCGGCCGGCGCTCGATCCGGTGCTCCTCGCGGAGACCGATCCGGCGGGTCTGCCGCTGCTCCGCGACCGCATCGCCCGGCAGTTCGCTGAGGAGGGGACGCCCACCACGCCGGAGCAGATCCTCGTCACCCATGGCGCGCAGTCGGCGATCCATCTGCTCATCGGCGAACTCGTCTCGCCCGGCGACGTGGTGCTCACCGAGGAGGTGACCTGGCCCGGCCTCTCGGACACGGTGCGGCTGCGCGGCGGCACGGTGCACGGGCTGCCGGTCGGGCCCGACGGCCTCGACGTGGCCGCGCTGGAGGAGGCGATGGTGCGGCTGCGGCCGGTGCTCGTGGCCGTCAACCCGCACCACCAGAACCCGACGGGCACGCGGATGCCGCAGGCCTCGCGCCGGCGCGTCGCGGAGCTCGCGGCGGTGTACGGCGTCCCCGTGCTGGAGGATCGGGTGCTGGCCCCGGTGTCCTTCGACGGCATCGTGCCGCCGACGCTCGCCTCGCTGCGACCCGACGCGCCGGTCGTCGTCGCCGAGTCGATGTCGAAGTGGGCGTGGGCGGGCCTCAGGATCGGCTGGCTGCGCGCCGATCCGGTGCTGATCCGCCGCCTGCGCGCGAGTCGGCAGCTCGCGGACCAATCGACGAGCGTGCCGGCGCAGCTGCTCGCCCTCGACTTCCTCGACCACGCCGGCGAGCTGCGGCGCGAGGTCGCCACCCACCACGCGCGAATGCTGGAGCTGCTGAGAGAGCTGCTCGCCGAGCACCTGCCGGAGTGGCGCTACACGACGCCCAAGGGCGGGCTGTCGCTGTGGGTGCAGCTGCCCGAGGGATCCGCGGACGAACTGATCGGGCTCGCCGCGATGCGCGGGGTGGCGGTCGCGGGCAGCGGCGCCTTCGCCGCGGCGGGCTCGGACGACGACCGCATCCGGATCCCGTTCACCGCCCCCGAGGCGATGCTCCGCGAGGGCATCCGGCGCCTCGGCGAGGCCTGGCGCGAGTCGCTGCGGCGCGCGGCTGACGCGGAGGGGCGGATCACCACACGCTGACGGCGGGCTCCCGGGTCGAGGGCAGCCGAGTGGCGCGGCCCCACTCCAGGATCTCCTCGGGCACCTCGAACGCGGACTCCTCGGCCCCGGTGCGGTCGATGAGCTCCGGGATCGGCACGACGCCGCCCGCGCGGCGCAGGATGCGCGCCCGCACGATCGCGCGGGCGTACACTTCGGGCCCGCCGGCCGCGTCCGGCCGCACGAAGCGCTGCTCCACGTATACGGCCTGCTCGTCGAAGCCCATGATCCGCGACTCGATCGCGAAGCCCATCCACGGGTTCAGCGACTTGCGGTACGAGATGGTCTGGGCCACGACCACCGGGTACCACCCCTCGCGCCTGAACACCGCCCAGACTCCGGTGCGCTGCATGAGGTCGAAGCGGGCGACGTCCATGATGCTCAGGTACTTGCCGTTGTTCATGTGCAGCAGGAGGTCGAGGTCGGTGGGCCAGACGCGGAACCGGGAGGCCGAGACCTCGTGCATCGCGAGCGCCGGGCCGCGACGGCCTGCGAAGCCGAGGTGCCAGAGGGTGCGGGGCAGCATGTGCATGCTCGACAGGATAGCGCCGCAGCGGGCCCCGCCGCGGGCCTCGCCGCGGACCTGTCCGCCCACCCGGCCGCCGAGGCAGGCGGGACTAGAGTGGAGACCGAGTGAGGAAGGCGGACGACACATGGCACTTGCCCCGATTCCGCAGCCGGTGGTATCGCCGCTGACGCGAGACGCGGTCTTCCTGGTGATGGTGGTCGAGCCGGGCAGGGAGTCCGAGGCCCGCGACGCGCTGGCCGACGTGTCGGGCCTGGTGCGCGCCATCGGCATGCGCTCGCTGGAGGACGGGCTCACCTGCGTCGCCGGCGTCGGCGCCGAGTTCTGGGACCGGGCCTATACGGGCCCGCGCCCCGCGGGCCTGCACCCGTTCACCCCGCTCCAGGGCGCCGCCCACTCCGCGCCGGCGACGCCCGGGGATCTGCTGTTCCACATCCGCGCGCGTCGCATGGACCTCTGCTTCGAGCTGGCCCATCGGCTCGGCATCCGCTTCCGCGGCATCGCGCGCATCGTCGACGAGGTGCACGGCTTCCGCTACTGGGACGCCCGCGACCTGCTCGGCTTCGTCGACGGCACCGAGAACCCGCAGGGCACCCTCGCCGAGCGCTTCGCGCTGACCGGGACGGACGCCGACTACCCGGCCTCGAGCTACGTGATCGTGCAGAAGTACGCGCACGACCTCGACGCCTGGAACGGGCTGAGCGTCGAGGAGCAGGAGGCCGTGTTCGGGCGCCGGAAGCTCTCCGACATCGAGATCCCCGATGAGCAGAAGGCGCCGAACTCCCACCTCGCGCTCAACGTGATCGAAGACGCCGC
Organism: uncultured Leucobacter sp.; assembly: GCA_937872275.1. Taxonomy (GTDB): domain Bacteria; phylum Actinomycetota; class Actinomycetes; order Actinomycetales; family Microbacteriaceae; genus Leucobacter. The sequence continues at coordinate 3,048 of CALMSE010000278.1, forward strand.
GGGCAACGAGCGCAAGATCCTGCGCGACAACATGCCCTTCGGCAGCGTCGCCGAGGGGCTCTACGGCACCTACTTCATCGGCTACGCGGCGGACGTGACGACGACCGAGACCATGCTCGAGAACATGTTCATCGGCAAGCCGCCCGGCAACCACGACCGGGTGCTCGACTTCTCCACGGCGCTCACCGGCGGGCTGTTCTTCGTGCCGAGTCAGGACGCGCTCGACGACCCGGATCTGCTCGACGCCCCGGGGCCGCCGGACGAGCCGGAGGCGCAGGCCGCCGGTCCCGAGTCCGCGCCGGAACCCGCGCCTGCGTCGAGCCTCGGCATCGGCGGCCTCCGCGGCCGCCCGCAGCTCAGTGGCCGGACGGCCCAGAACCTCTCCGAAGGAGGAACACCATGATGAACAACCTGCATCGCTCCCTGGCCCCGATCTCCGATGCCGCATGGAAGCAGATCGACGACGAGGCCCGGGACACCTTCGCGCTCCGCGCCGCCGGGCGGCGCGTCGTCGACGTTCCGGAACCCGCGGGTCCCGCGCTCGGCTCCGTCGACCTCGGTCACCTCGACCTGCCCACCCACGACGGCGCCGCGGAGGTGCGCCTCTTCCAGACGCAGCCGCTCGCTCGGGTGCGGGTGCCCTTCACCGTCTCGCGCCAGGACGTCGACGACGTTGAGCGCGGGGCGATCGACCTCACCTGGGACGAGGTCGACGACGCGGTCGCGAAGCTCGTCGATATCGAGGATCGCGCGATCCTGCACGGCTGGCCCGAGGCCGGCATCGTCGGGCTCACCGGCGCCACCCCCCACGCACCGGTGAAGATGCCGGAGAACCTCGAGCAGATCGACGACGCCGTCGCGGTCGCCTGCAACGTGCTGCGCCTCGCCGACGTCGAGGGACCCTACGACCTCGTGCTGCCCCAGAAGCTCTACACCCAGGTCTCCGAGACGACGAATCACGGGCGGCCGGTCGTCGACCACCTGAAGCAGTTGCTCTCGGGCGGCGACGTGCTGTGGGCCCCGGCGGCGGAGTCGACGCTGCTCGTCTCCCGCCGCGGCGGCGACGCGAGCCTGTACCTCGGCCGCGACGCCTCCATCGGCTACCTCAGCCACGACGCGGAGACGGTCACGCTCTACCTCGAGGAGTCCTTCACGGTGCGGGTGCACCAGCCCGACGCCGCGGTGGCCCTGCAGCGCTAGCCGCGTCCCGGCCGGGTCGCCGGTCGGGGGCGAGGCGCCGCCGCGGTGTAGACTGGGCCGGCGCGATACCGCGCTCGCACCTCGCAGACCTGGAGAGCACACCGCACATGGCAACCTCGAACGACATCAAGAACGGCACGGTCATCAAGGAGGGCGGCCAGCTCTGGAGCGTGGTGGAGTTCCAGCACGTCAAGCCGGGCAAGGGCGGCGCGTTCGTGCGCACGAAGCAGAAGAACGTCGTGTCGGGCAAGATCATCGACAAGACCTACAACGCCGGCGCCAAGATCGAGACCGCCACGGTCGATCGCCGCGACTACCAGTACCTGTACCAGGACGGCGTCGACTTCGTCTTCATGGACAAGAGCGACTACGACCAGCTCACCGTCTCGGGCACCGTCGTGGGCGACGCCTCCAAGTACATGCTCGAGAACCAGGACGTGCAGATCGGCCTGCACGAGGGCGAGCCCCTCTACCTCGAGCTGCCCGCGAGCGTCGTGCTCGAGATCACCTACACCGAGCCGGGTCTGCAGGGCGATCGCTCCACCGGCGGCACCAAGCCCGCCACGGTGGAGACCGGCGCCGAGATCCAGGTGCCCCTGTTCCTCGAGACCGGTACGAAGGTGAAGGTCGACACCCGCACGGGCGACTACCTCGGCCGGGTCAACGACTGATCTCCGTTGTCCGCACGTACGAAGGCGCGCAAGCGCGCGCTCGACATGCTGTTCCAGGCCGACGTTCGCGGCGAGCAGCTCGAGACGATCATCGAGGCCGAGGCGAAGCGCGCGTCGGGGGAGCCCGACCGGGCCGCCTCCTGGCTCTACGCCCGTGAGATCGTCGACGGCGTCGCCGACCACCGCGACGAGATCGACGAGCTGATCGCGAGCTACGCCCAGGGCTGGACCCTCGATCGCATGCCCAACGTGGATCGCGCCGTGCTGCGCATCGCCTCCTGGGAGATCCTGCACAACCCCGAGGTGCCGCCGGCGGTCGCGATCGACGAGGCGGTCGAACTCGCGAAGGACTACTCGACCGACGACTCGGGTCGCTTCGTGAACGGCGTGCTCGGGAAGATCGCGCAGCACGCGCGCCAGGCGTAGCCCGCTCGCCGGTCGCGCCCTTTCTGCGCTCTCCTCTCCCCGCACCCGCCTCTCCCGCCGCTCCCACCTCGCGCTTCCCCGAAATCGGGGACGAAGAAGTGCCTTTCAGCGCACCCGAAAGCGACATTCTCGTCCCGAATTCCACTGCGGCTGCCGGCGGAGGGGCGCCGCACGATCCGGGAGGCGGATCATCGTCCGGTCCGCCGACCCTCGGCGGAGGGCCGCCCTCGCGCAGGTCCGGTCGTCCGCCATGCGCTAGACTGGTGCGGTTGCAGCTTTTCTTTAACGGCGTCCCGTGAGGCGCGGAAGGGGGGCGGTGGATTGACAGCGCGGACCGTGCTCGAAGGGGCCGAGATTGCGCGGGCTCTCACCCGCATTTCGCATGAGATCGTCGAGGCGAACAAGGGCGCCGACGATCTGGTGCTCGTCGGCATCCCGACCCGGGGGTCGCTCCTCGCCAGACGCATCGCCGAGAACATCTCGAGGTTCGAGGGCGTCGAGGTTCCGGCCTACCAGCTCGACATCACGATGTACCGCGACGACCTGGCCCACAACCCCACGCGCTCTCCGCAGCCGACCGACATGCCCGTGGAGGGCATCGACGGCGCGACGGTGGTGCTCGTCGACGACGTGCTCTTCTCCGGCCGCACGGTGCGGGCCGCGCTCGACGCGCTGAACGACCACGGCCGGCCCCGGGCGGTGCGGCTGGCCGCGCTCGTCGACCGCGGGCACCGCGAGCTGCCGATCCGCGCCGACTACATCGGCAAGAACCTGCCCAGTGCGAAGCACGAGCGCATCCAGGTGCGGCTCGAGGAGGTCGACGGCATCGACGAAGTCGCCATCAGCACCGTCGACGAGGCCGCCATCGGCGCGGCGGATCCGGTGGGCGCCGCATGAGGCACCTGCTCGACACGCGCACCCTCGCGAAGGACGACGCCCTGCTGCTGCTCGACACCGCGGAGGAGATGGCGGCCACCCAGCAGCGCGAGGTGAAGAAGCTGCCCGCTCTGCGCGGCAAGACCGTCGTCAACCTCTTCTACGAAGACAGCACACGCACCCGCATCTCCTTCGAGGCTGCGGCGAAGCGCTTGAGCGCGGATGTGATCAACTTCAGCGCCAAGGGCTCCTCGGTATCGAAGGGCGAGTCGCTCAAGGACACCGCCCAGACCCTGCAGGCGATCGGTGCCGACGGCGTGGTGATCCGCCATCCCGCATCGGGCGCCCCCGAGCGGCTCGCGCGGAGCGGGTGGATCGACGCCGGGGTGCTGAACGCGGGCGACGGCACCCACGAGCACCCCACGCAGGCGCTGCTCGACGCCTTCACCATGCGCCGTCGCCTCTTCGCGGGCGCGGACGGCACCGGCAGCCGGGGACGCGACCTCGACGGCGTCTCGGTCGTGATCGTCGGCGACCTCGCGCACTCGCGGGTGGCGCGCTCGAACCTCTGGCTGCTGAATGTCCTCGGCGCGCATGTGACCTTCGTCGCCCCCGAGACGCTGCAGCCCTACGGCGCGCGCGGCTGGCCCGTGACCGTGCGGCACTCGCTCGACGAGGCGCTGCGCGAGGACCGGCCCGACGTGGTGATGCTGCTGCGCATCCAGACCGAGCGCATGCACGCCGCCTTCTTCCCGAACGAGCGCGAGTACGCGAGGCACTGGGGCCTCGACGACGCCCGCCTGGGGGCGCTGACCGAGCGCGCGATCGTCATGCACCCCGGACCGATGAACCGCGGCCTCGAGATCTCGTCCGCGGCGGCCGACGGCCCCCGCAGCACCGTGCTCGAGCAGGTCGAGAACGGGGTCTCGGTGCGCATGGCGGCCTTGTATCTGCTGCTGAGCGGGGAGAGAGAGACACACGCATGACGAATCCCGACATCCTGATCCGCGGGGTGCGGATCGCCGCCGACCTCGCCCTGCGCGGCGCCGACCCGGCGACGGCCCCGGCGACCGATCTCCGGGTCTCGAACGGCATCATCGTCGAGCGCGGCCCGGCCGGTTCGCTCGAGCCCCGCTCCGGGGCGGACGGAGCCGGGGAGCGCATCATCGAGGCCGACGGCCTGATCGCGCTCACGGGCCTCGTGGATCTGCACACCCACCTGCGCGAGCCGGGCTTCGAGCAGAGCGAGACCGTGCTCACCGGCACCCGGGCGGCGGCGGCCGGCGGGTTCACCACGGTCTTCGCGATGGCGAACACGATGCCGGTGCAGGACACGGCGGGCGTCGTCGAGCAGGTGCAGTCCCTCGGCGATGCGGCCGGCTACGCGACCGTGCGTCCGATCGGCGCCGTCACCGAGGACCTCGCGGGGGAGCGGCTGAGCGAGATCGGCGCGATGGCGGGATCGCGCGCCGCGGTGCGGGTGTTCAGCGACGACGGCAAGTGCGTGCACGACGCGCTGCTCATGCGCCGCGCCCTCGAGTACGCGAAGAGCTTCGACGGGGTCGTCGCGCAGCACGCGCAGGATCCCCGCCTCACCGAGGGCGCCCAGATGAACGAGGGCGCGCTGTCGAGCGAGCTGGGCCTGAAGGGCTGGCCCGCGGTGGCCGAGGAATCGATCATCGCCCGCGACGTGCTGCTGGCCGAGCACGTGGGCGCCAGGCTGCACATCTGCCACCTCTCGACCGCCGGCTCGGTCGAGGTCGTGCGCTGGGCCAAGGCCCGCGGCGTGCAGGTGACCGCGGAGGTCACGCCGCACCACCTGCTGCTCACCGAGGAGCTCGCGCGAGGCTACGACCCCCGTTACAAGGTGAACCCGCCGCTGCGCCGCGACGCCGACGTGGCCGCCCTGCGCGCAGCGGTCGCCGAGGGGGTCATCGACATCATCGCGACCGACCACGCGCCGCACCCGCTCGAGGCGAAGGAGTGCGAGTGGGACGCGGCCGCCTTCGGCATGGTCGGGCTCGAATCCGCGATCCCGATCGCGATCGAGGCGCTCGTGCAGCCCGGCCATGTCTCCTGGGCCGAGCTCGAGCGGCTGCTCTCGCACCGGCCGGCCGAGATCGGCCGTCTCGGCGTCGACGGACCGGGGGAGCATCCGACCGCGCTCGAGCCCGGGCAGCCGGCCGACCTCGCGCTCATCGACCCCGCCGGGCGCAGCGTCTTCGACCTGGGACGCCTGCACGGCCGCAGCGTCAACTCGCCCTACCTCGGCATGGAGCTGCCGGGCAGCGTGCACAGCACCATCCGCGGGGGCTACCTCACCTTCGACGCCGGCGAGCTGGTCGACGCCGAGCTCGTGCGGGCCGCCGCCGCGCAGCGGGGGGGCGCCCGATGAGCCGCCCGCTCTTCGCGCTCCTCTGCGTCGCGGTCATCGCGCTCATCCTGGCCTCGATGTGGTGGGGATGGCGCGCCCGCGCCCGCCGCGATGCCGACGTGATCGGATCGCCGACAGCCCCGAGCGCTGCGGTCATCGCCGAGTTCCCCCGCGCCTACTACGTCTCCACGACCCCGGTCGGCGACCCGATGACGCGCGTCGCCGCGCCGGGCCTGCGCTACCGGGGCTACGCCGCCGTCACCGTGCGCGAGGACGGCGCGACGATCGAGGTGCGCGGCGAGCAGCCCGTGAACGTGGCCGCGGCCCAGCTGCGCGGCGGCGGATCCGCCGGACGGCGGGTCGGCAAGGCGGTCGAGCCGGGCGGCCTCGCCCTCATGAGATGGGAGGCGGCGGGCCGGGAGCTCGAGTCGAGCTTCCGCTTCGACGACGGCGACCAGCAGCGCAGCTTCATCGAGGCGTTGGGACGCTTCGACCGCACACCCGACATCCAGAACCAGGAAGGCACACGATGACCATCACCGCTCCGCCCGCAGACGCCGTTCCCCAGGGGCCGGCCGTGCTCGTGCTCGAGGACGGCGCGCGCTACGAGGGGCGCGCCTACGGCGCGACCGGGCAGACCCTCGGCGAGGTCGTGTTCTCCACCGGCATGACCGGCTACCAGGAGACCCTCACCGATCCCTCCTACGCCGGGCAGATCGTGCTGATGACCTCACCGCACATCGGCAACACCGGCGCGAACGACACCGACATGGAGTCGCGCAAGATCTGGGTGTCGGGCTTCGTGGTGCGCGATCCCGCGCGCCGCGTCTCGAACTTCCGCGCCGAGCGCTCCCTCGACGAGGATCTGGTCGCGGACGGCGTGGTCGGCATCTCGGGCATCGACACCCGCGCCGTGACCCGGCGCATCCGCTCGGCGGGCGCCATGCGGGCGGGCGTCTTCTCGGGCCCCGCCCACGACCTGCCGGAGGCGGATCAGCTCGCGCTGGTGCGCGAGCAGGCCGGCATGGCCGGCAAGAACCTCTCGGCCGAGGTGACCACCCCCGAGCGCTACGAGGTGCCGGCGGCGGTCGGCGCGGAGCGCATCGGCACGATCGCGGTGCTCGACCTCGGCATCAAGCGCGCCACCGTGCAGTACCTGAGCGAGCACGGCTTCGACGTGGTGGTGCTTCCGGCCGGCACGACGCTCGCCGAGATGCGCGAGCTCGCCCCCGATGCGCTGTTCTACTCGAACGGCCCGGGCGACCCGGCCGCCTCGGACGTGCAGGTGGGGCTGCTGCGCGAGCTGCTGCGCGACGGCATCCCCTACTTCGGCATCTGCTTCGGCAACCAGCTGCTCGGCCGCGCGCTCGGCTTCGGCACCTACAAGCTGCCCTTCGGGCACCGCGGCATCAACCAGCCCGTGCTCGACAAGCGCAC
>CALMSE010000279.1 GCA_937872275.1 uncultured Leucobacter sp.
GATCCGCATGCTGCCCGAGTGGTTCTCGGTGCGGCAGATCCCGACGCTCAGCCAGTTCACGGGCCTCATCGGCCAGGCGGGTCAGCTCGTCTCGGTGACGCCGCTCGCGCTGCTCGTGGGCGTCGCCGGCTGGACCGGCGGCTTCCTCGGCGTCGTCGCCGTGGGCTTCCTCGTGACGCTGCTCGGCGCGGTGGTGCTGCGCGACCGGCCCGGCACCGGCACGCTCTTCGAGCGCGTCTTCGGCCGTATCGGGGGCGCGACCCGGCGCGCCCGCTCGCTCGGGCAGGCCGACACGACGGGCACTCTCACCGCGCTCGCGCCGCCGCCGACCAGCCTCATGCCCGCGGCCCCCGCGAGGCGGCCCCGCCGCATCCCCGGGACCGGCTTCTGGCAGAGTTCGCGGCGCCTGCTCGCGATCCCGGGCGTGCGGCTCGCCTTCTGGGTGCACTTCACCTCGCCCTTCGCCGCGACGGTGTTCATCCTGCTCTGGGGCACGCCGTTCCTCACGGGCGGCGTCGGCCTCGACCAGGGCGCCGCGCGCTCCCTGCTGAGCCTGACGATCCTCTCGAGCATGGCGGCGGGGCTGCTGCTCGGCCCCCTCACCTCCCGCTTCCTCGAGAAGCGGGTGCTCTTCAACATCGTCATCACGCTGGCGGTCGCCGCGGTCTGGGTCGCGGTGCTGGTGTGGCCCGTCTCGCCGCCCGTCTGGCTGCTGGTCGTGCTCGTCATCGTGATGCCGCTCGGCGGCCCCGCCTCGCTCATCTCCTTCGAGGTGGCGCGATCGCACACCCCGCGCAGCTTCGCGGGCTTCGGCACGGGCCTCGTGAACACCGGCGGCTTCATCTCGGCGCTGCTCGTGATCCTGCTCATCGGGCTCGTGCTCGACCTGCAGGGCGCGGGCTCTCCCGAGCTCTACACGCTCGGCGCGTTCCGCTGGGCCTTCGCCGTGCAGATCCCGTTCTGGGCGCTCGGCCTCACCATGATCCTCGTCGAGCGCCGCCGCACCGTCCGGTGGATGGAGGAGCACGGCCGCACGCTGCGGTGAGTCCGGTTCAGCCGAGCAGGCGCTTGCGATACCGGGCGGGCGTCTCGCCGTACCGTTCGCGGAACAGCTTGTTCAGATAGCTGGCATTGCGCACGCCCGTGCGCTCCGCGATCGTGAGCACGGGCGTCGAGCGGAGTTCGGGCAGCGCGAGCTCCCGGCGGATGCGTTCGAGTCGCCGTTCGCGGATCCAGCCTCCGACGGTGGTGCCCTGCTCGGCGAAGATGTGGTGCACCAGGCGGAGCGAGACGAAGTGCTCGGCGGCGAGTCGGCGGGGGCCGAGATCGGCGTCTCCGAGGTGCGTCTCGATGTATTTCGTGAGCTGCTCGAATCTCGCGCCTCGAGCGCTCTCGTCCGGCGAGATGCCGAGCTGTTCGAAGAGGAGCGCGGAGATGAGCGCGACGGCGCCGTCGAGGGCGCGGGATCGACTCGAGGCGGAGAGTGTGCGCAGGTGAGGGGACAGGGACTCCAGGGCGGTCGAGACCGCCGATGCCAATGGAACCGAGGACCGGATCGGCCTGGCGAAGAGCTCCTCGACCTGCCTCCCGGGGATCCCCGCGAGGCTCTTCGGGAAGGAGATCATCTGCGTCATGAACCGCCGCGGTACCTCTGCGACGAAGGGCAGCGTGCTGTCGTAGACCACGCAGTCGCCCGGCTCGAGTTCCGCGGTTCGCCCCTCCTGCGAGAACGCGGCCGCCCCGTTGCGGAGCGAGATGAACACGTAGTTGCGGCTTCCATCGGCGATCTCGGCCGAGTTCCTCGTCCCCCGGTGCCCGGTCGCCCCGACATCGGCGAATCGTATGCCGCTCTCCTGCTGCACACGGATCGAGGCGTGGAACGCCCCGGCGGAGTGGCCCTCGAAGTTGAGGCCGAGAAAGCTCTCCGATACGGTCTGCCCCCATGCGGCCGGAGAAGTGGTCTCGAACGCGCAGCTGTCGCGAGTGAGTCGGAGCACACCGTCAGCAGCCATATGCATCAGCCCTCGTTCAGGGGCGCGCTCGACCGCGCCGTCACGGACATACCTCGAGCGTACCCTCGGCAGGCGCTGGGCACAGCCCCGGCGGCGAAGCGCGCTGCCGGGCTGCACTGCAGAGCAGGCGGCCTGCACTCTGGCGCGTCGATCTTCCGCCTCGCGGTGCCCGACGATGGGAGCGCGGGCTCAGGACGGGCCGGCAGATGTTCGAGGTTCAAGGAGGAACAGAGATGTCGCAGACCCTTTCTCTCTCTCGGAGCGAGGAGATCCCGGCGCTGCTCGAGCGCATCGACGCGATCACCCCGCTGCTGAAGGAGGCCGGAGCCGCCAACGAGCAGCATGCCCGCCTCACCGACGAGGTGGTCGCGGCCCTGCACGATTCGGGGGTGTTCCGACTGACCGTTCCGCGGGAGCTCGGCGGGTACGAGGCGTCCCCGCTGCAGACGCTCGAGGTGCTCGAGAGGCTGGCGTATGCGGACGGCTCGACCGGCTGGGCGGTGCTGGCGGTCGGGCTGGTGTCGGGCCAGACCGCGGCGCTGCTCGCCGAGTCCGGGGCAAGACAGCTGTTCGGCGAGGACAAGTACACGGTGATCGCGGGCCAGGGCACCCGGCCCGGCACCGCGCGCAGGGTGGACGGCGGCTACCTGCTGAGCGGCCAGTGGCAGTTCGCCTCGGGCATGCACCTCTCCTCCCATACGCACTCCGGCGGCCTGGTCGAGGGCACGAACGAGTACCTCATCTTTACGGTGCCCCGGGAGCAGGCCGCCTTCGTCGACAACTGGGACGTCACCGGTCTCCGCGCCACCGGCAGCATCGATTACCGCATGGAGGAGGTGTTCGTCCCGGAGGACCACACCTTCTCGCCCGTGATGGCCGAACCCGTCACCGGCGGCGCCGTCTACCTGCTCGGCCTTCCGAACACGGTGACGCTGATCCACCAGGCCTGGGCGCTCGGCATGTCGCGCCGCCTGCTCGAGGAGATGCGCGCGATCGCCCACAAGAAGTCGGGTACGCCGCAGAACTCGATCGACTCCGCGGAGTACTACGCGGAGTATGCTCGCGCCGAGGCGAAGTACCGCGCCGCCCGCGCGCTGATCCGCGAGTTCTGGACCGAGGCCGAGGAGACCCTGTCGCGGGGCGAGCGGCTTTCGGAGGAGCAGGAGGACAGCACGATCCTCGCGCTCAATCACGCCACGGCGGTGATGCTCGAGATCTCGGGCTTCGTCTACAAGTGGGCGGGCACCGCGGCTCTGCGGCGCGGCGATCTGCAGCGGGTGATCGCCGATGCGCGGGCGGGCGCCCAGCACGTGACGTCGAGCCCCCAGCTCCTGCATTCCGTGGGCAAGCGGGTGGCGGGCTTCGCGCCGGATACCTTCTGGGCCTTCTTCCAGCTCGTGCCGAAGGGGTGAGCGCTCGCAGCAGGGCGAGGGCGGCCGATGGCGGAATGGCGAAAGGATACTGATCGTAATGGCACTCGATGAGGCGACGAAGGAGCTCCTCCGGGCGATGGCGGAGGCCGCCCCTCCGGGGGCTCCGCCGCTCTGGGAGCTGACGCCGGAGCAGGTGCGGGCCGCGACCGCTCCCCCTGAGGGAGCGGAGCGCCCGGCAGAGCCCGATATGGCGCGGGTGGAGGACGCCCCGCTGACCGGCCATGACGGCGGCGCGTTCGAGGTGCGCGTGCTCGTTCCGCACGGTGAGGTCGGCGCGATCGTCGTCTACGCGCACGGCGGCGGCTGGGTGCTCGAGAGCATCGACGGCTTCGACCGCCTCGGGCGCATGCTCGCGGAGCGCTCGGGCAGCGCGGTCGTGCTCGTGGGGTATCGGAAGGCCCCGGAGCACCCGTTCCCGACTCCGGTCGAGGACGTCTGGAGCGCGCTGGAGTGGGCCGCCGCCCATGCCGGGGAGATCGCGGGCGCCCCGGGACCGCTCATGATCGCGGGCGACAGCGCGGGCGGCAACCTCGCGGCGGTGGTCGCGCAGCGGGCCCGGGATCGCGGCGCGCCGAGCCTCGCGGCCCAGGTGCTCGTCTACCCGGTCACCGATGCCGACTTCGGCCGGGGCTCGTACTCCGAGCCCGAGAACCAGACGTTCCTACCCGCGGAGCTCATGCGCTGGTGCTGGGACCACTACCTCGCCGACGAGGGCGCTCGCCTGCAGCCGGAGGCGTCGCCGATCCGCGCCGAGTCGCTCGCGGGCCTGCCGCCCGCGCTCGTGATCACCGGCGAGCACGATGTGCTGAGGGACGAGGGGGAGGCGTACGCGCGCCGCCTCGCCGACTCGGGGGTCGAGGTCCGGCACCGCCGCTGGCCCGGTCAGATGCACGCGTTCCTCGGGATGATCGACGCGCTGCCGGCGAGCCGGGAGGCGATCGACTACGTGAGCGCGTTCATCGGGGAGCGATCCGGATCCGCGCCCGCGGCGCCCTGGTCAGATGCACGCTGATCAGATCATGTAGAAGTCGGCCTCGTCGGGCCGCTCGGCCATCGGGGAGCCCCGCCGGGGCCGGGCCGCCGCGGGGATGCCGGTGAGCGTGCTCCAGGGCTCGGCCGAGCTCACCACGACCGCGTTCGCTCCCACGGCGCAGTCGTGGCCGAGCTCGATGGGGCCGAGCAGCTTCGCGCCCGCCCCGATCACGCAGCGGTCGCCGACCGTGGGGTGCCGCTTGCCCGTGTCGTGGCCGGTGCCGCCGAGCGTCACCCCGTGGTAGATGAGCACGTCGTCGCCGATCTCGGCGGTCTCGCCGATCACGACGCCCATGCCGTGGTCGATGAAGAGCCGCCGGCCGATGCGCGCTCCGGGATGGATCTCGATGCCGGTGAAGAAGCGGGTCAACTGCGAGAGCGCGCGCGGCAGGAAGCGCATGCCGCGCCGCCACATCGCGTGCGCGACGCGGTGCCACCAGACCGCGTGCAGTCCCGAGTAGGTGAGGAACACGGAGACGCCGCCCCGCGCAGCCGGGTCATGGCTGCGCGCGGCGGCGACGTCCCCGCGGATGCGGCTGAAGATGCTCAAGTCGACTGCAGCGGGCCCGGGGGCTCAGACCTCGAGGTCCTCGAACAGCACGGTCGAGAAGTAGCGCTCGCCGAAGTCGGGGACGACGACGACGATCCGCTTGCCCGCGTTCTCGGGGCGCTTCGCGACCTCGACGGCGGCCCAGACCGCGGCGCCGCCCGAGATGCCGGCGAGGATGCCCTCGTCGGTGCCGAGGGCGCGCGCCTTGGCGATCGAGTCGGCGAGCGTCACGTCGATGACCTCGTCGTAGACCTCGCGGTCAAGGATGTCGGGCACGAAGTTCGCGCCGAGTCCCTGGATCTTGTGCGGTCCGGCGGTGCCCTGGGTGAGCAGCGGCGAGTCGATCGGCTCGACCGCGATCACCGTGATGTTCGGGTTCTGCTCCTTGAGGTAGCCGCCCGCGCCCGTGATGGTGCCGCCGGTGCCGATGCCGGAGACGAGGATGTCGACGGTGCCGTCGGTGTCGTTCCAGATCTCGGGCCCGGTGGTGGCGCGGTGGATCGCGGGGTTCGCCGGGTTCGCGAACTGCTGGGCGAGCACGGCGCCCGGGGTGCTCGCTGCGATCTCCTCCGCCTTGGCGACGGCGCCCTTCATTCCGAGGGGCCCCTCGGTGAGCACGATCTCGGCGCCGTAGGCCGCGAGCAGCTTGCGGCGCTCGATGCTCATGGTCTCGGGCATGGTCAGGATCACGCGGTAGCCGCGGGCGGCGCCCACGAACGCGAGCGCGATGCCGGTGTTGCCGCTCGTGCCCTCGACGATCGTGCCGCCGGGCTGCAGCGCGCCCGACTGCTCGGCCGCGTCGATGATGGCGATGCCGATGCGGTCCTTGACCGAGCCGGCCGGGTTGTAGAACTCGAGCTTGGCGAGAATCTCGGCGCCGGCGCCGTCGGTGACGCGGTTCAGGCGAACGAGGGGCGTGTTGCCGAAGGCCTGGGTGATGTTCTCGTTGATCTTTGCCATGGGGTGAGCCTCAATCCTTCGCTGTGAGTCGGGTGTCGACCCGCGGACGGGTCGCGAACCACCCAAAACTATACCGCTTAGTTATCAGAGCATTCGCCTGAGGTTATGCTTTGCGACTCGAGATTACGCGTGGGCGCCGCCGCGATCGGCGCTCGCGGCGACCGATGCGTTCGCGGTGACTAGGGTGGGGGAGTGGATACGGAGAGCGGGGCCCGCGCGGTCGGCGAGTTGATGGGCGAGATCGTGGATCGCCTCGGCGCCGCGGGCATCGAGCATCCGGCGGCCGACGCCGAGCTGCTGCTCGGCCACGTGCTCGGGGTCTCCCGCGGGCGGGTGCAGGCGCTCGCCATCACGGGCTCCCTCGCCTCCGCGGAGCAGGCGGAAGCGGCCCTGGACCTCGCCGACGAGCGCGCCCGCCGCGTGCCGCTGCAGCACCTCACCGGGCGGGCGCCGTTCCGCGGCATCGAGCTCTCGGTCGGGCCGGGCGTCTTCGTGCCCCGCCCCGAGACCGAGGGGGTGGCGCAGTTCGCGATCGATGCGCTCGCGGCCGTGCCGGATCCCTCGCCGCTTGCCGTCGACTTGTGCACCGGCAGCGGCGCGATCGCGCTTTCGCTCGCGCGCGAGGTGCCGACGGCCCGCGTCTGGGCCGTGGAGAGGAGTCGCGAGGCGCACGCCTGGGCCGAGCGCAACGTGACCGCGCTCGGCGACGGCCGGGTCTCGCTCGTGCTGGGCGATGTGCGGGATCTCGACCCGAATGCCGCCGAGAGCTCGGTCGTGGTCGCCGAAGAGGCGGAGAGGCGACCGCGATCGAGCTCTCGCGGTGGAACGCGGGCCCTCCAGGACGTGTTCGCCCCGCTGAGGGGGCGCGTCCACGTGCTGGTCTCGAACCCGCCCTACGTGCCCGACGCGATGGTGCCGCGCGATCCGGAGGTGCGCGATCACGACCCCGCGCTGGCGCTCTACGGGGGCCCGGACGGTCTCGACCTCGTGCGCGTGATCAGCCGGGTCGGCCTCGAACTCGTGGCCCCGGGGGGCGCGATCGTGCTCGAGCACGCGGAGACGCAGGGGGCCGCGATCCGCGCCCTGCTCGCGGCCGACGGCTGGCGCGCGCCCGCGACGCACCCGGATCTCACGATGCGGGATCGCGCCACGACCGCACTGCGCTGACCGGCCGGGCTGACTCGGGCGTTGCGTCGCGTCCGCGAATTGATTACTGTGTAACTAGTTATCTGGTAATCATTGGAGGACCCGTGTCCGTGAAGCACGCCATGCTCGCCCTGCTGTCGGCGCAGCCCTCGTCCACCTATCAGCTGCGCAAGCGCTTCGACGCCTCGACCGGGCAGAGCTGGCCGCTCAACATCGGCCAGGTCTCGACGACGCTGCAGCGACTGGAGCGGGACGGACTCGTGATCCGCGGCGCCGAGGTCGAAGGCGACGGCGGCGAGGCCGGCGGCGGACAGCCGTGGCGGCTCACCCCCGCGGGACACGTCGAGCTCGACGCCTGGTGGGCGAGGCCGGTGATCGCCGAGCAGCGCGGTCGAGACGAGCTCGTCGTCAAGCTCATGCTCGCGACCGTCGCTCCGGGCGTCGACATCGCGGCGCTGATCCAGGCGCAGCGTGCGGCGACCCAGCGCTCGATGCACGACCTCACCCGGCTGCGGCGCGAGCTGGCGGACGGGGACCTGGTCGGCCGCCTCGTGCTGGATCACCACCTCTTCGTCTCGGAGGCCGAGCTGCGCTGGCTCGACGACGTCGAGGCGAGCGTGGTGCGGGCCGGCCGTCGCGACCGCGTCGCGGCGAAGACGGACGGAACGGCCGAGACCGCGCCGAGCGAAGCGGCCGCGCGATGAGCGTGCCGGAGGGCCGCCCCGAGACCGGCCCCATCCTCGAGCTGCGCCGTGCGAGCCGCGTGCACGGCACCGGCGCCCGCGAGGTACTGGCCCTCGACGGCGTCGACCTCTCGGTCGCAGCGGGGGAGTTCGTCGCGGTGATGGGGCCGTCGGGCTCGGGCAAGTCGACGCTGCTGAACCTCGCGGGAGGGCTCGACTCGCCCACCGGAGGGGAGGTGCTCGTCGAGGGCGTCCCGCTCGCGGGCCTCGGCCCGAAGCGGCTCGCGCAGCTGCGCCGCCGCAGCGTCGGCTACGTGTTCCAGGACTTCAACCTGCTCCCCGGCCTCACCGCCGCCGAGAACGTCGCCTTCCCGCTCGAGCTCGACGGCTGGACCGGGCGCCCCGCCTTCACGGCTGCGCGCTCGGTGCTGAAGGAGTGCGGCATCGCCGAGCTCGCGGATCGCCGGCCGGAGGACATGTCGGGCGGCCAGGCGCAGCGCGTCGCCATCGCCCGGGCGCTCGTCGGCCCGCGTCGGCTGCTGCTCGCCGACGAGCCCACCGGCGCGCTCGACAGCGGCACGGGCTCGGCGATCCTTGAGCTGCTCAGGAGCCGGGCGGATCGCGGCGCCGCAGTGGTGATGGTGACTCACGAGGCCCGCTTCGCGGCCTGGGCCGACCGCACGGTCTACCTGCGCGACGGCCGCGTCTCGGGCGCGACGGGCCCCTCCGATCCCGAGCAGCTGCTCGCCGCCGAGGCCGCGTCGTGAGACCGCTCGCCGCCTGGCGCCCGGTGCTGCGCCTCGCCCGCCGCGACGCGCGCCGACACCTGACGCGCACGATCCTCGCCACCCTGCTCATCGCGCTGCCGATCGCCGGTCTCGTCGGCTACCTGGGGTTCGGCGCCGCCGACTCCCCGGACAGCGCGCGGGCGCTCGCCGAGATCCCCGACGGGGCTCAGGCGGTCGTGACGGCGAAGGCGCTGCCCCAGGGCGGTGCCCCGCTGCCGCAGATTCCCGAGGGGCTGCCCGGCCCCATCGGCGACGACACCGAGCTGGTGCCCGCGGACGCGGCTGCGCTCGCCGCCGCGCTGGACCCGGGCATCGGGCTCGGCGAGTTCTGGATCTCGCCGCAGCTCTACGTCACCGCGGAACTGGAGCTGCGGCCCGGCGAGCGGCGCGAGGCCGGCGCGGGCGCCGCACGGCTCACCGCCCTCGACCTCGACCGCCTCGCCCTCGCCGAGCTGCGGGAGGCCGATGCGGAGACGCTCGCGGTGCTGGCTCCCGCGCCCGAGATCGGGCGGCTGCCCGAATCGGGGGACGAGGTGCTGCTCGGCCACGGACTCGCCGCGGCGCTCGGGGTCTCGGTCGGCGACACGGTCGGGTTCCTGGCGCCCCCCGACTCCGGGTGGCGCAGCGCCGCCGGCAACACCGCCGCGGCGATGCAGGACTCGGAGCGGGGCTACCTGGTCGTGGGGATCGCGGCCGAGACCTCCTCCGGCTCCGCGCCGCGGGCCTGGGCGGGCGAGGGGTGGCTCTCGGGGCTCGTCGCCGAGCACCCGGAGGGGATCCCGCGGCACTGGCTCGCCCTGGGCGATGCGCCCGTGACCTGGGAGCAGGCGAAGCGGCTCAACGACCTGCAGGCCTTCGCCGTGTCGCGCGAGGTGCTGACCCACTACCCGGCGGCCTCCGAGCTCTACCCCGTGCCGATCGATGCGATGGCCTATCTGGAGGCGGCGGTGGGCCTGATCCTCACCGCCCTGCTCGGCGGGCTGCTCGTGCTCTTCCTCGTCACCCCGGCCTTCGCGGTGTCGGCCGAGCAGTCGCGGCGATCCCTCGGCCTGGCCGCGGCGGCGGGCGCCGCACCTCGCGACCTGCGACGCATCGTGCTGGCCCAGGGCCTCGTGATCGGGCTCGGCGGCGGCGCGCTGGGCGCCGTGCTCGGCTTCGCCGCCGCGCTCGGCTTCGTCGCCTGGGTCGAGGCCGAGAGCGCCGGGTCGACCACCCTCACCGCGAGCGCCAGCGTCGCCGCGATGCTGGGGCAGTACCCCTGGTGGGCGCCTATGGCCGGAGTGCTCGTCGCGCTCGGGCTCGGGCTCATCGCGGCCCTGCCCCCTGCGCGACGGGCGGCGCGGCTCGTCCTGGTCGACGCGCTGCGGGATCGTCGGTCGGCGAAGCCGAAGCCCGGCCGCACGCGACGGCTCGCCCTCGCGCTCTCGGGGCCGGCGCTGCTCG
>CALMSE010000280.1 GCA_937872275.1 uncultured Leucobacter sp.
GCGGGCGTCGGCTTCCGCGCCGCGCCGGGCCCGCGTTCCCGCGGGCAGCACCGCTTCGAGGCGTCGCAGCACCTCGGCCCAGTCGTGCAGCACCCGGCCGGCGGCGGTCACGTCGAGCGGCTCATAGAGGCCGCGACTCGCGCCGTACCGGGCGAGGTCGGGAGCGAACCACAGGATGGGCCGGCCCGTGAGCGCGAAGTCGATCGCGATCGACGAGTAGTCGGTGACGAGAGCGTCGAAGGCGCCGAGCACGGGGGTGATCTCGCGCAGCGCTTCGGCATCGAGCAGTCGCACCCGTTCGCCGAGCACCGAGTCGTACGCGCCCGAGCCCAGCGGGTGCGAGCGGATGACGAGCCGCGCGCCGAGTCGCTCGAGGACGCGGCGGATCTCCGCTGCCTCCTCGGCGCTCGGGATCGCGGGGTCGGCGTCGCCGTCCCGCCAGGTGGGGGCGTAGAGCAGGATCGGCTCGGCATCGGAGCCCGCGTCAGGCGGGAGGCCCAGCAGCCCGCGCAGTTCGGCGCGGGCGCGGGCGGCCGCGCCCGGATCCCGGACCTGCTCCGCGAGGGCGTCGTCGCGCGGATCGCCGAGGGCGGGCACCCGGCCCGGAGCGACCCGGTACGCCGAGCGCAGGCGATCCGCCGCCTCCGGCGAGGCCGCGACGTAGAGCGCGACGCTGCGGGCACCGGCCCGGTACATGCGGGCGAGCAGCGCGCGGAGCGGACCCGGTGCGCGCAGCCGCGTGGTCACCGGGGAGTCGAGGTGCAGTCGCTTCAGCGGCACGCCGTGACCGAGGTGGATCACGGTCGCGCCCAGCACCCCGAAGCGGTTGGCGTCGCCGAGACCGTGAGTGACCACCGCGTAGCGCGCGCGCAGGGTGGCCCAGAAGCCGGCTCGGCCCCGCCGGGGAAGCGCCTCGAAGCCCTCCGCCGCCGCGCGCTCCGCCTCGGCCGCACCCGCGGCGCCGTCGCCCACGAGCCAGACGATCCGCGCAGCGGGGTCGCTCGCCCTCAGCTCGCGGGCGAGGGGCAGTGCTCCCTCTCCGACCCCGATGCCGCTGCCGAAGACCCAGCGCTCCGCGGAGCGGGGCACGAAGAGGGCGAGGAGGGCGGCGAGCAGGTACTTCGGGATCGCGAGGAGCTTCTCGAGGTTGCCCCCGCCGAAGTCGAAACCGCCGCCTGCCACCCGCTCATCCTACGCGGGGCGCCCGGCCGGGCGTCACCACTCCAGGGTTCCGAGCGTGGTGGTCACCTCGCCGGGCACGCCCTCTCGGGTGTAGGCGAGGGTCACCTCGCTGCCGCCCTCCTGCATGCGGACGAGCGCCGAGAGCGTGGTGCCGGAGTCGACCGGGATCCCGTTGATCGAGGTCACGACATCGCCGGCCCTGAGCCCGGCCTGGTCCGCTGCGCCGCCGCGGGTGATGTCGGTGAGCAGTGCCCCCGCCCGGTTCGCGTCCTCATCGGTGTCGCGGCTCGAGTCGTCGACGCTCGCGCCGAGCAGGCCGTGCGAGGGCTGCTCCCCCGCGATGATCGCGTCGGCGACGCGCACCGCGAGATTCGAGGGGATGGCGAAGCCGAGGCCGTCGCTGCCTGCGGTGCTGGAGTCGCCCCCGTTGGAGGCGATCGCCACGTTGATGCCGATCAGCTCGCCCTTCGCGTTCAGCAGCGCGCCGCCCGAGTTGCCCGGGTTGATGGAGGCGTCGGTCTGCACGACGGGGAGGGTGACCATGGTCGTCGTACCCTGGCTCTGCTGCTGCTGTTGCTGCTGCTCGCCCGGGCTCCCGAAGCGGAAGTCCCACGGCGAGGTGCTGCCGGAATCTCCGTCCTCGTTCGACGGATCCTTGTCGTTGGGCAGGTCCGCGGTGCCGACGGCGATGCCCCGGTAGAGGGCGCTGACCACGCCGCTCGTTACGGTGTTGGGCAGGTTGAGCGGGGCTCCGATCGCGATCGCGAGGTCCCCGACGTTCAGCTCGCTGGAATCCCCGATCTTCACCGGGGTGAGGTCGTCGGCCTCGACCTTCACGATCGCGAGATCGGAGAAGGGGTCGGTGCCGACCAGGGTGCCGTCGAGCACGCGGCCGTCGCTGAGTCGGACGCGGATCACCGCGTCCGAACCCGCCGCGCCGTCGAGGGTGGCGACGTGGTTGTTCGTGACGATGTAGCCGTCCTCGGTGTAGATCACACCGGAGCCCGAGCCCGCGGCCTGGGAGCTCGTCACCTCGAGGGTCACCACGCTCGGGGTCGCGATCGCGGCGACGCCGGAGACGGTCGTGACCTCATCGGTGTTGTTCAACGTGATGGTGCCGGCGGGCGCCGCGACGGTGGCGGTCCCCTGGCCCGGCAGATTGGCGGCGACGAGCGCGGCCGTGCCGCCACCGACCAGGCCGCCCAGCAGCGCTCCGATCGCGATGCCGGCGACGAGGGCGCCGCTCCGACTCTTGGGATGGGCTCCCGCGGTCGCGGGAGCCTCCGCGACCGGAGGCCGAGGGGGGAGGCCCCCGCCCGCGGAGGCGTGGGCCGACGGCTGCGCAGGTGCGGCGTACGCGCCCTGCGGAGCCGTGGGCTGCGATGCCGCGAAGTACGGGACCGCGGGCTGCGGAACCGTCGGCTGCGGGATCGTCGGCTGCTGGACCGTGGGCTCCGAGAACGCGGGCTGCTGAGCCGGGGCCGGGGCCTGCTGCGAGAAGGAGGCCTGCGACGCCGGCTGCGGCGCCTGCTCGCCCACCAGCTGCGGGGCCTGCTCGGCTCCCGGCTGCGGAACGGAGGCAGCCTGCGCCGCGGGCGCGGCCGGATCCGGGCCGACCGCCTGCGGCGGGGTCGGAGGGGTCAGCGGCGGCTGGGGCACAGGAGACTGGGCCTGGTTCTCTGAATCGGGAGTGGTGGTCATCTGCCTGCCTTTCTGTTGCCCCCAGCCTGTTCGCCAAGTCTATGAAATTCATCGGGAGCCCCTGCACGTGCGCTGCACATCCGCGAAGCGACGACGCGATGCGCCGCGCAGCACCGCACCCGCGCCCGCCCCCAGCATCAGCAGCGCGGCGACGCCGACGAGCGGTGCGGTGGGTCCGCCTCCGGTGCGGGCCAACGGCGCCGGAATCCCCGTCTCCGCGGGCTTCTCCGGCGCAGTCACTGAATGCCGTTCCGCGGGGAGGCCGAACCGGTCCGAGAAGCTGTAGTGCGGCGGCAGCACCCCGGCCGCGCGGAGTGCGGGATCCTGAGCGGCCTCGCTGATCGTCCACACCCAGTAGTAGTACCCGCTCTCGCTCGGCGCTTCCGGCGCGACCGCTTCGTATCCGCCGGGACCGTCGTCGATCGTCAACTCGACTCGAGCGGCCACGGGCGCGCCCTCGGGCGCCTCGTCGCTCACCGCTTGCGGCTCCGGGAAAGGTCCGTAGACGACCCCCTCGAGCCGAAGCGTCAGGTGCTCGACCGTACCTTCCGGGCCGCCCCGCTCGGGCCACGGCGCCGAGCCCGCAGCGACGTCGATCTCGAGCGTGTCGGCGAAGGGATCGCGGCCGGCGAGCAGCCGCTCCTGCACCACCTCGGTGGAGAGCACCGGGGCGAAGACCGCGTCGACGCTCAGGCGCACCGCGTCGAACGCGCCGCGGAACGACTGCGACACCGGCCCGACGGCCCAGGCGAGCGTCTGCTCGGCGGAGAACACCGCCGGGTAGATGAGCAGCCGCGCGGGCCAGCCCGTCCCGCTCGTGCTCCAATCGCCCGCGACGGTCACCCCGTGCGCGCCCTCCCAGCCTTCGGCGTGCAGATTCGCGCGCCACTGCGCGACGCCGCCCTCGCCGTCCGGCATCAGCCGCTCCGAGCCGTCCGCGAAGGTGCCGCCCTCGATGCGCAGCTCGGCGGTCCCGGCCGGATAGGACACGGAGCCCGTGCCGTGCTCTTCGCCGGCTTCCATGCGGAGCGCCGCGGGACCCGGGCTCCACGGGGGCACGGCCAGAAGTCGCGCCTCGTCCGCGAGCACCCGGGCACGGGCGATCTCGGCGACACCGCCATGGGTCTCGACCCAGGCGATGTGATGCTCGAGCCAGGGCGCCTCGCCCGGCGAGTCCCGCAGCAGCCAGATCGCGAACTGCACCGCCACCGCCTGAGCCGCGTCGGTCGTGCCGCCGTAGCGCGAGAGCACGTAGTTGATGCGTCGCAGGGGCTCGCCGCTGATCGCTTCGGAGGCCGTCGCGCCGGCCCAGCCGGTGTCGTCGTAAGTGAAGAACGAATAGCCCCGCAGCTCGTCGACCTCGGCGGCGGCGAGCTGGTCGCCGGCCGGCGTGATCGCTCCGGGCTCGACGCAGTAGACGAACTCGCCGGAGGCGAGCTGGCGGGTGCCGACGGTCCACCCGCCGTAGCTCAGCATCAGGCCGTCCTGGGCCGCGTCGGATCGGGCCGCGCCGAGCGCGGAGTGCGCGAGGAGGCCGATCGTCGTGAAGAGCACGAGGATCAGCGCGGACAGGGTTCGGGGATGTCGCCCGGCGGAGAGTCGCATCGGGGCTCCTTTCGTCGTGGAGTCCCCATCGTGCGCTCGGCGACGGAACCGGGCCGCGGCCTGTCCACAGCCGCGATGACGCCTCCATCGCGACTCGATTCGCGCGCGGCTCTCGCGCATGCTAGTGTTATCTCTTGTGCCGCGGGGTGGAGCAGTTCGGTAGCTCGCCGGGCTCATAACCCGGAGG
>CALMSE010000281.1 GCA_937872275.1 uncultured Leucobacter sp.
CGCCCGCGGCGTCGGCACCCGCGGCGTCGGCACCCGCCCGCGTCTCGGCCCTCGAGGCCGCCGGCCTCACGGAGCGGGAGCAGGACGTCATGCGGCTGCTCGCCGAGGGGTGCTCGAACGCCGAGATCGCCGAGCGGCTCTTCCTCGGGGAGGCGACGGTGAAGACGCACGTCTCGAACATTCTGCAGAAGCTCGGGGTGCGGGATCGGATCCAGGCCGTCGTGTGGGCGCACACCCGCGGCGGGCTCGCGTCTGCAGGGCCATCGGCAGAAACCGACTGAGGGACTCCCGTTCTCGGTGCACCGACCCGGACCGTCGTCGGCGTGAGGGGAGGTGCATACCGGCTCGCTTCGCCCTCCCCTGAGCCACATCGAGCTCGGCCCGCAGCATCTTCACCGTCCGCCCCGCAGCTGCTCGCGAGTCGACCATGAGCGACGGTCGAGAACGTTTCTTCCGGCGCAGGCGAAGAAGCTTCCTACGGTGGCGTTCTCGAGCGCCGTGACGGGCCGTGTCGTCACAGAGCTCACTCGGGTAGAGCTTTCGCACAGCAGGCGTCCTTCCAGGCCCGCCACTCGGGCGAGCCGGATCAGATGTCACCTGCTCGTGCGGCTAGGGCTAGGCCTCGCAGCGCGCACGCCTCGCGGCAGCGACCGCAGCGAGCACGCCGCCGCCGAGCAGCAGCGCGGCCGCAAAGGGCATGAGCATGAGCATGAACGCGCCGTTGTCGCTTGCGCCCGTCGCGGCGAGTTCGTCGGGCTTCGGGCTCACGGAGGTGCCCTGGTCTTCATCGCCGCCATCCGGATCCGGCACCACTGTCGTTCCGGTCACATCGCGCACCAGCGCACCGCTGAAGGGCACGGTCTGACCGCCGATGGTCACCTCGATGCTCCAGGGCACCTGCACGCCGGTGCCGACCGCCGGATACACGAGCTGCGCGCAGGAGGCCTCCGAGCAGAACCCCGCATCAGACACCGGCACGACAGCGCCGTCAGCCCCACGCAGCGGGTTCGCCACGGGCACGGCCACCTGCGCGGCGGGCTGCGACGACACCTGGTCGTTGAGCAGGAGGCCCTGGTTCAGATCAGGGAGCCCCGCAAGCGGCGACACATCGACGATCCGATTCACCTCCAGGTTCAGCCAGACGAGGCTGGTCAGCCCCGCAAGTGGCGACACATCGGAGATCTGGTTCGAGTCGAGGCCCAGCCATTCGAGACCGGTCAGCCCCGCGAGCGGTGCCACGCTGGTGATCTGGTTCGAGCCCAGCCCGAGGTAGAACAGACTCGTCATCCCGGCGACAGCGGACGCATCGGTGATCTGGTTCGAGTTCAGATAGAGGAACTGGAGGTTCGTCAGGCCCGCGAGCGGCGCGATATCCGACACCTGATTCGCTCCGATGTACAGATCCTCGAGGTTCGTCAGGCCCACGAGCGGCGACACGTCGGAAACCTGGTTCTCCCCCAGGAAGAGGTAGCGGAGGCTCGTCAGCCCCGCGAGCGGCGAGAGGTCGGCGACCTGGTTGCCGTTCAGGTCGATGAGCGTCAGACCGGTGGCATACTCGATGCCGCCGAGCGCAGTGATCCCGCGCAGATCGCATGACAGCTGCGGGAGCCCCGCCATCTGCCCCTCGGTCACGTCCGAGCCCGCGGGCTGCGACAGCGCATCGTTCACGCAGTCCTGCAGGGCGCTATCGGCGAACGTCACTACGTCGGCGGGCGCTGCGGCCGCGGCGGTGGCGCCCAGGGCCATCCCAGCGCCGAAAATCACGGCGGTCACGGCTGCCACCGCGGAGGCCTTTGCCTTGAGCCTGTATTTCACTCGGTATCACTCCAATTGCATCAAGACACAGCGCAAAGCCGCTCAGGTGGGCTCCCTGAAGCCCGCGCCGAAGGGACCACAAACACGCTAATCAATCTGCCCGCAGAGCAGGAATCCCCGACGTTGGGGGTTTTGGCGGCTGAGCGGATGCGCATCCAACCCGCCCTGCACCCACTCGCGGTGGCGATTCCGCAACTCCTCTGCCACGGCCTGAAGAGCAGCGCGTGGGGTCTGACCTGATCCGGAAGACGGCCGTGACTGGGTCGGCCGAGGCGTTGGAGGACGAGGTCGTTGATCCCGTGACCGGGGGAGGCATCGATCACAAGGAACTCGCGGAGCGGCTGCTCGCGCAGGCACGAGGAACGAGGAACGAGTCTCGTCGGGCCCGGTGGTCCGATGAGGCGGATCGCCGAGAACGTCGCCGAGACACTCCCCGAACGGTCTTCTCCCCCACTGGATGCGGTCTATCCGGCGATCTTCGCCGACCTCGAGAGGCTGCCGGAAGCGATCGATGCGAACCGGGAGCAGATGGTCGCGCAGTGGCGCCTCCTCCGCTTGATCCGCGAGAACCCATCCAAGTGCCGAAGCCGCATCCAGATCACGTGTCTGGGATGCGGTTTCGGCACTTGGATGGGTTCTCGGCGGCGAGGCGGCAGCCGTCGAGGCGGCAGCCGTCGAGGCGCAGGAACGGTTGAGGCCCGCAAAGCGGGCCTCAACCGACGGAGCCGCCTGTCGGATTTGAACCGACGACCTGTTCTTTACGAGGGAACTGCTCTACCCCTG
>CALMSE010000282.1 GCA_937872275.1 uncultured Leucobacter sp.
GGTGGGGCTACCAGGACTTGAACCTGGGACCTCTTCATTATCAGTGAAGCGCTCTAACCGCCTGAGCTATAGCCCCGTGACCAAGCACCGACTCTACCGGATTCCGGTGGAAATCCGAAATCCGGTCCACCGGCCCGCATCGCCCGAGGAACGTGCACGGGCGGGCGGGCGGCGGAGGGACGGGCTCAGTTGCTGGTGAAGCCCAGCTGGAACCCGCCGAGCATGCGCACGAGCAGGTTGTAGATCAGCGAGGCGATGGCGCCGAGCGCCGTCCCCACGATGATGTTCAGAATGCCGACGACCACCGCGAAGCCGAACACCTGCGGGAAGCCGATGAGGCTCATGAGGCTGTCGTCGCCGCCGACGATGTCCATCAGCAGCTGATCGAGGTCCGAGAGCACGCCCGTCGACACGAGCACCGTGTAGATGAGCACGGTCGCGACGACGCTGACGATCGCCAGACACAGCGAGACGAAGAACGAGAACTTCACCGCCGACCAGAAATCGATGTAGACGAGCTTCAGGCGCACCTGCTTCGCTGGCGCCTTCCTGCGGGTCTTCTTCGCAAGCTTGTCGGCGACTGTGTTACTCATTCACGTCTTCCTCGGTCTCGGCTGACACGTCGAGCGAACCCTCGCCCCCGGCGGAATCGTCGTCGGCGTCGAGGCCGCGCTCGGAATTCCGCGCGATGCCAATGATACGGTCCCCCTCTGGGAATCGCGCAAACACGACCCCCATCGTGTTGCGGCCCTTGGCCGGCACCTCGTCGACGTTCGAGCGCACCACCTTGCCGCTCGCGAGCACCACGAGCACCTCGTCCGCCTCGTCGACGATGAAGCCGCCGACCAGGTCGCCGCGGGTCTCGTCGAGCTTCGCGACCTTGATCCCGTAGCCACCGCGCTGCTGCACGCGGTACTCGTCGACCGCCGTGCGCTTGGCGTAGCCGCCCTCCGTGACCACGAAGACGTAGCCGCCCTCGCTGATCGTCGAGGCCGCGAGCAGCGCATCCCCCTCGCGGAAGTTCATGCCGCGCACGCCGCTCGTCGAACGGCCCATCGGCCGCAGCGCCTGATCGGAAGCGGTGAAGCGCACCGACATGCCCCGGCGCGAGATGAGCAGGACGTCGTCGTCGGCGCCGGCGACGAGCGCCGACACGAGCTCGTCGCCCTCGCGCAGCTTGATGGCGATGATGCCGCCCGTCCGGTTCGTGTCGTACTCGACGAGCGCCGTCTTCTTCACCAGGCCGTCGCGGGTGGCGAGCAGCAGGTAGCGATCCGCCTCGTACTCGCGCATGTCGAGCACCTGCGTGACCGACTCCTCCGGTGCGAGCGCCAACAGGTTCGCGAGATGCTGGCCCTTGGCATCGCGCCCGCCCTCGGGGATCTCGTAGGTCTTCGCCCGGTACACGCGGCCGGTGTTCGTGAAGAACAGCAGCCAGTGGTGCGTCGTCGTGACGAAGAAGTGCTCGACGATGTCGTCGGCCCGCAGCTGCGCGCCCTTGACCCCCTTGCCGCCGCGGTGCTGCGAGCGGTAGTTGTCGATGCGGGTGCGCTTCACGTAGCCGCCGCGGGTGATGGTGACGACCATCTCCTCCTCGGGGATGAGATCCTCCATCGACATGTCGCCGTCGTAACCGTGCAGGATCGTGGTTCGACGCTCGTCGCCGAAGCGGTCCACGATCTCGCGCAGCTCGCCGACGACGATGCTGCGCTGCTCCGAGGGCGAGGCGAGGATCCCCTCGTACTCCTGGATCTGCGCCTCGAGCTTGGCCGCGTAGTCGAGGATCTTCTGGCGCTCGAGCGCGGCGAGGCGCCGCAGCTGGAGTCCCAGGATCGCATCGGCCTGCAGCTGGTCGACGTCGAGCAGCTCCATGAGGCCCGTGCGCGCCTCCTCCACGGTGGGCGAGCGGCGGATCAGTGCGATGACGGCGTCGAGGGCGTCGAGCGCCTTGAGGTAGCCGCGCTGGATGTGCGCCTCGGCTTCGGCCTTCTTCAGCCGGTATTCGGTGCGGCGTACGATCACGTCGATCTGGTGCCTCGCCCAGGCGGTGATGAAGCCGTCGAGGGCGAGCGTGCGGGGGACCCCGTCGACGATGGCGAGCATGTTCGCGCCGAAGTTCTCCTGCAGCTGCGTGTGCTTGTAGAGATTGTTCAGCACGACCTTCGCGATGGCGTCGCGCTTCAGCACGATGACGAGCCGCTGACCGGTGCGGCCGCTCGTCTCGTCGCGGATGTCGGCGATGCCCTGGACGCGCCCCTCCTTGACGAGATCCGCGATCTTGACGGCGAGGTTGTCGGGGTTCACCTGGTAGGGCAGCTCGGTGACGACGAGGCACGTGCGACCCTGGATCTCCTCGATCTCGACGACCGCGCGCATCGTGATGGACCCTCGGCCCGTGCGATACGCATCGCGGATGCCGCGGGTGCCGAGGATCTGGGCGCCGGTCGGGAAGTCGGGCCCCTTGACCCGCTCCATGAGCGCCTCGAGCAGCTCCTCGCGGTGCGCCTCGGGGTGCTCCAGGTGCCAGATGGCCGCGTCCGACACCTCTCGCAGGTTGTGCGGCGGGATGTTCGTCGCCATGCCGACCGCGATGCCGACGGAACCGTTGACGAGCAGGTTCGGGAACCGCGCCGTGAGCACGGTGGGCTCCCGGGTTCGGCCGTCGTAGTTGTCCTGGAAGTCGACCGTGTCCTCGTCGATGTCGCGCACCATCTCCATGGCGAGCGGCGACATCTTCGTCTCGGTGTACCGGTGCGCGGCGGCACCGTCGTTGCCGGGCGAGCCGAAGTTGCCCTGGCCGAGGGCCAGCGGGTACCGCATCGCCCAGGGCTGCACGAGGCGCACGAGCGAGTCGTACACCGCCGTGTCGCCGTGCGGGTGGAACTGGCCCATCACATCGCCGATGACGCGCGTGCACTTGGAGAACGCCTTGTCGGGCCGGTAGCCGCCGTCGTACATCGTGTAGATCACGCGGCGGTGCACGGGCTTCAGTCCGTCGCGCACATCGGGCAGGGCGCGACCCACGATCACGCTCATCGCGTAGTCGAGATACGAGCGCTGCATCTCGAGCTGCAGGTCGACCTGGTCGATCTTGCCGTGCACCACCTCGGCGTCGGCCCGCCGGATCTCGGCGTCGACCTCGGCCTCGGTGCGTTCTTCGTTGCTCATGTGGTGTCTCTCGTCTGGCGTCTCGGTGCGTGCGATTCGATTGCGGATCCGGCGATCGACCGGGTCGCTGCGCGCCCCCGCCGATCGCCGCAGGCGCTAGATGTCGAGGAAGCGCACGTCTTTCGCGTTCTGCTGGATGAAGTTGCGGCGCGCCTCGACGTCCTCACCCATGAGGGTCGAGAAGATCTCGTCGGCCATCGCCGCGTCGTCCATGGTCACCTGCAGCAGCGTGCGGGTCTCTGGATTCATCGTGGTCTCCCAGAGCTCCTCGTAGTTCATCTCGCCGAGGCCCTTGTAGCGCTGCACCCCGCTCTCCTTCTGCAGCCGGTGGCCCGCGGCGGAGCCCGCCGCGAGGCGGGCGTCGCGCTCGGCGTCGCTGAACACGTACTCGTGCTCGGCGTTCACCCACTTGATGCGGTAGAGCGGCGGTTGCGCGAGATAGACGTAGCCGAGGTCGATCAGCGGTCTCATATACCTGAACAGCAATGTAAGCAGCAGGGTGGTGATGTGCTGGCCGTCGACGTCCGCGTCGGCCATGAGCACGATCTTGTGGTACCTGGCCTTCTCGGGGTCGAAATCCTCTCCGATGCCCGCACCGAAGGCCGTGATCATCGCCTGGACCTCGTTGTTTCCCAGCGCGCGGTCGAGGCGGGCCTTCTCGACGTTCAGGATCTTGCCGCGCAGGGGCAGGATCGCCTGGGTCTCGGGGTTGCGCCCGGTCTTGGCCGATCCGCCCGCCGAGTCGCCCTCGACGATGAAGATCTCGGAGACCGTCGGATCCTTGCTCGTGCAGTCGGAGAGCTTGCCCGGCATGCCGCCGGACTCGAGCAGACCCTTGCGGCGCGCCGTCTCACGCGCCTTGCGGGCGGCCAGTCTCGCGGTTGCGGCCTGGATCGCCTTGCGGATGATCTCCTTCGCGCTGTTGGGGTTCCGTTCGAACCAGTCCCCCAGCTGATCGCCCACGACCTTCTGCACGAAGGCCTTCGCCTCGGTGTTGCCGAGCTTGGTCTTGGTCTGCCCCTCGAACTGCGGTTCGCCGAGCTTCACCGAGATGACCGCGGTGAGACCCTCGCGCACGTCATCGCCGGAGAGGTTCTCGTCCTTGTCGCGCAGCAGGTTCTTCTCGCGCGCGTAGCGGTTCACGAGCGTGGTGAGGGCCGCGCGGAAGCCCTCCTCGTGGGTGCCGCCCTCATGCGTGTTGATCGTGTTCGCGTAGGTGTGCACGCTCTCCGTGTAGGAGGTGGTCCACTGCATCGACACCTCTGCCGCGATCCTGCGGTCCACATCCTCCGCCTCGAAGGAGATGATCTCGTCGTGCACCGTATCGGCGCGCTTCGCGGCGTTGAGATGGCGGACGTAGTCCTCGATGCCCTTCTCGTACATGAACTCGTCGCGGGTCGCCGGCGGCGCGACGAGTTCGCCCTCGACGTTCTCGACCGGATCCTGGACGCGCAGATCGACGAGCGTGATGCGCAGGCCCTTGTTGAGGAAGGCCATCTGCTGGAAGCGCGTGCGCAGGGTGGCGTAGTCGAACTCCACGGTCTCGAAGATCTCGGCGCTCGGCCAGAAGGTGATCGTGGTGCCGGTCTCGGCGCTCGGCTCGCCCTTCGCGAGCGGAGCGTCGGGCACGCTGCCGGTGAATGACATGTTCCACGTGAAACCTTGACGCTTCACTTCGATGTCGAAGCGGCTGGAGAGCGCGTTCACCACGGAGGAGCCGACGCCGTGCAGACCGCCGGACACGGCGTAGCCGCCACCGCCGAACTTGCCGCCGGCGTGCAGCACGGTGAGCACGACCTCCACCGTCGACTTGCTCGGGTCGGAGGAGTGCGGATCCACCGGGATGCCGCGCCCGTTGTCGACGACACGGATGCCGCCGTCCTCGAGGATGGTGATGTCGATCGTGTCGCAATATCCGGCGAGCGCCTCGTCGACGGAGTTGTCGACGATCTCGTAGACTAGGTGGTGCAGGCCCCGCGGCCCCGTCGATCCGATGTACATGCCCGGTCGCTTGCGCACCGCCTCGAGGCCCTCGAGCACCTGGATTGCACCGGCACCATACTCTTCGGAGGCATTCGCCTGGTTCGAATTCATGCGTGAGTTGAGTCTCTCTGTCGATTTCAGCGCCGCCGCTTTCAGCGCGGATTTCCGCACCGGGTACTTTCGCACTCCAGTCTAGCAATTCTCGGGGCCGAAATCGCCGTTCACGGCGTTTCAGAGGCGATTCCGGGGCGGGGACGTCCCCCGCTCCAACGGCATTTCCGCAGCCGGGCCCGCGGCCCGTCGCTCAGGCGCCCTGAACGATCCCTGGCCACCCTCCTCCTCCGCGTCGCCGAGCCACCGACGATGCGGGAACTCAGCCGTAGGTGTCGCGTGGACCGCGGCCCGGCACGGTGCGGGGTCCGTGCCGCCAACTGGGCGCGCCCGGCGCCAGGAAGCGCAGTTCCCGGATCCCGGAATCCGGGTACTCGTCGAGGATGCGGGTGAGGATCTCCGCACGCAGTCGCCGCAGTTCGGTCGCCCAGGCCGTCGAATCGCACTGCACCGCGAGCACCCCGTCGCCGAGACCGAGGATCCGCGTGTGCGGCGCCGTGGATTCTCCCACGAAGCGCGGCCACTCCGCGATGAGCCGCGCCTGGGCGAGCTCGGAACTCCATCCCATGTCGCGAGCGCTGATGGCGAGCAGTTCGCCGAGCAGCCGCGGCTCGCGCCCAGAACCGAAGGGAATGCTCTGCTCTCCCCCGCCCTCCGCTCCGCCGCGCGCGCGCAAGCGTCGTGGGGGAAGCCCTCGCCAGATCGCCTTCGCCCTCAGATAGGCTTCGACCGCGAAGCCGGCGTCCCTTCGCGGGCTCACGGCGCCTCCTCCGAGACGACGCCGGCCTCCACGCGGATCCGCCTCCACCCGGCATCGGCGGGAACGTCCTCCTCGACCGCGGCCGTGACGATGACCTGCTCGAAGTCGGAGACCGCGGTCATCAGCCTCTCCCGCCGGCGCGCGTCGAGCTCGGCGAAGACATCGTCGAGGATGAGCACCGGATCTCCGGTGGGCGATTCCTCGCGCAGCAGCCGCGCGAGGCCGAGACGCAGCGCCAGGGCGAACGACCACGACTCCCCGTGGCTGGCGTACCCCTTGACCGGCAGGCCATTCAGTTCGAGGGTCAGGTCGTCCCGATGCGGGCCGACCAGGGTGACCGCCCGCTCGAGTTCCTGCCGGCGGACGGCCGCGAGCGCCGCCCGATAGTCCGTGGCGAGTGTTTCACGTGAAACGTCGGTGGCGAGAGCAGACGGATCGGCCGGTGTTTCACGTGAAACACCCTCCCGGGCGAGCACCTCGAACACCGACTCCGAGAGGCCGATCACCGGGCCGTGGTCCGCATCCACCAGCGCCGTGTACCCTCGCCGCAGCGGCGCGCCGAGCTCGCGCACCAGTGCGCGTCGGGCGAGCATGATCCGCGTGCCGTGCTCGACCAGCTGATCGTCCCAGACTCCGAGGGTCGCGTCGAGAGCCGAGCGGCTCCCGCTCCCCCGGGCGGACTTCAGCAGCGAGGTCCGCTGACGCACGACGCGCTCGTAATCCGCGAGCGTGCCCGCGAACGCGGGGTTGCGCGCGACCACCGCCTCGTCGAGGAACCCCCGGCGGCGCGACGGATCCCCGCGCACGATCGAGAGATCCTCCGGGGCGAAGACCACCGCCGAGAACCACCGCATCAGCTCCCGCGGCCGCACGCCGTTGCGATTCACCTGCGCACGATTCGCGCGCCCCCGATTCAGCTGCAGCTCGAGAAGCACCTCGCGATCACGCACGGCCACTCGCATCCGCGCCACGGCGGTGTCGCAGCCGGCCCGGATCAGCGCAGCGTCGCCCGACACCCGATGCGAATCGAGGGACGCGAAGTAGGCGATCGCCTCGACGAGATTCGTCTTCCCCTGACCGTTGCGACCGATCACGAGATTCGATCCGGGCGCGAAGGAGACGTCCGCGCTTCGGTAGTTGCGGAAGTCGACCAGGGAGAGATCCGTCACCCGCATCGGCGGGATCCCTTCTAGCGCAGCAGCAGATTCGGCTGCAGCAGGTAGCGGAAGCTCTCCTCGCCGGCGTCGTCCTTGCTGCGCTGGCTGGTGATGAGCACGGGCCCCGGCTTGCTGGCGTTCTCCGTGCGCGTGAAGCCGATGCGAGCGAACTCCGCGTGGGTGGAGCGCAGGCCGTCGAGGAGGAACTGCGGCTTCAGCGACACGACCATGTCGTCCCCGACGAGATGGGCGTCGACGGTCTCCACGGCCTGGGCGCTCTCCGTGCCGGCGGCCTCCAGCGTCACCTGGCCCTCGACGAAGGTGAAGCGCAGCGCGGCCTCGCGCTCGAGCACCAGGCCGACGCGCCCCACGGCCTCGACGAGCTCTCCGGTGCCGATCACCGCGTAGTTGTCGACGACCTCGGGGAAGAGCCGACCCACCGGAGGGTAGTTGCCCTTGATCAGCAGGGAGGTGACGGTCTTGTTCTCCCCGGTGAAGGCGATAAGCTCGCGCTCGCCGTCCTTGACGATGGACACCTGCACAGTGCCGGAGGCGGAGAAGGTCTTGCCGACCTCGATGACGACCTTCGCCGGAACGAGCGCCGAGAGGGTCTCCCCTCCGCTGTCGCGATGCTCCCAGTCGATGCGACGCGTAGCCACGCGATAGCGGTCCGTCGCGGTGAGCGTCAGCGAATTCTCGGTCACCTCGAACTGCACGCCGGTGATCACCGGGGTGACGTCGTCCTTGGACGCGGCGAGCGAGACCTGCGCGATGGCCTCCGCGAACACGTCGGAGGGCACCACGCCCGACACGGTGTCGACCCTCGGCACCTGCGGGTACTCCTCCACCGGCATGGCGGGGAGGCTGAAGGAGGCAGATCCGCAGCGCAGCTGCACCCGCGTCTCCGCGAGCGAGACCTCGACGTCGGCGTGGGGCAGCCGCTGCGCGATCTCGCCCAGGAGGCGGCCGGAGACCAGGGCTCGGCCGGCTTCGAGAACCTCGGCGACCACGGTCGTGCGGGCGGAGGTCTCGTAGTCGAAGGCGGAGAGCGTCAACCGCCCCTCGGCGGCCTCCACGAGCACGCCGCTCAGGAGCGGCTGGGTTGGGCGCTGCGGCAGGAGCTTCGCGGCGAACGACACGGCCTCACTGAACACGTCTCGATTGACGGTGAATCGCATTCGGGCTCCTATACGCGGACGGGCGGCATTGCGCGCGGACGCAACGGCGGTTCCAACATCTTTGCACACTCGTGTGGCCCGTGCGCAGCCGCGGCGGCCCGGTCCGGGGGCGGATCCTGTGATCGAATGCCGACGACGAGTGATGAAGCTTGTAATAGTAATAACGTCTGTGGAAACTGTGGATAACCCGCGACACGCCGGGGATCTGTAGAAAACTACACCGCTGTGAGTTGTTGACCGAGTCTGGATGGCCTGTGATCCGCGGAAACATGCGGAACTGTGCGAAACAGAGTTTCTCCACAGGCAGACGCGATCCATGCACAGAAAGCGGGAATTCTCCCCAATTATTCACATCCTGGCGGCAAGCTGTGGATAACTGGCGGGAGGGCGCTCACCGCGTGTGCTGTTTGATGCGGGTCGTCAGCTCAGAGACCTGGTTGAAGATGGATCGTCGCTCGGCGATGACCCGAGCGATCTTCTTGTGCGCATACATCACCGTGGTGTGATCGCGACCGCCGAAGAGCTGACCGATCTTCGGCAGCGAGAGCGGGGTGAGCTCGCGGCAGAGGTACATGGCGATCTGGCGGGCGAGCGCGATCTGCTGAGCGCGCGAGCTGCCGTAGAGGTCGTCGACGGCGAGGTTGAAGTAGTCCGCGGTGTGGCTCACGATGTCGGTCGGCTGGATCTCGTTGTCCTCGTCGAGGGTGATGAGATCCTTCAGCACCGTCTGCACGAGCGGCATGTCGATCGCCTCGCGGTTGAGGCTCGCGAAGGCCGTGACGCGGATCAGGGTGCCCTCGAGCTCCCGGATGTTCGAGGTGAACTTGGTCGCGATGAACTCGAGGATCTTGTCGTCGATCTCGAGGTTCTCCCGCTGGGCCTTCTTGCGCAGGATCGCGATGCGGGTCTCGAGATCGGGCACCTGGATGTCGGTGAGCAGTCCCCACTCGAAGCGGGAGCGCATGCGGTCCTCGAAGCCGCGCAGCTGCTTGGGCTGCACATCGCTCGTGATCACGACCTGCTTGTTGTGGTCGTGGAGCGTATTGAAGGTGTGGAAGAACGCCTCCTGCGTCTCGGCCTTCCCCTCAAGGAACTGGATGTCGTCGACGAGCAGCAGGTCGACCTTGCGGTACCGGGCGTGGAAGGCCGTGCCCTGATTGTTGGCGATCGAGTTGATGAAGTCGTTGGTGAAGTCCTCGGAGCTCACGTAGCGCACCCGCACATCCGAGTACAGCTCGCGGGCGTAGTGGCCGATCGCGTGCAGCAGGTGGGTCTTGCCGAGGCCCGAGTCGCCGTAGATGAAGAGCGGGTTGTAGGCGCGCGCCGGCGCCTCGGCCACCGCGACCGCGGCCGCATGCGACAGGCGATTGGACTGTCCGATCACGAAGGAGTCGAAGCGGTACTTCTCGTTCAGGCGGCTCTCCGAGTCGTCCTCGCCGCCGTGACGCGCGCGCGGGGCGTCGACCGGGCGCGCGGACTCTGCGATCGGCTCGCGCTCCCCCTCGGCCGCCGCGTCGTCCTGCTCCGGCGCCATCGGCCGCACCTCCTCGTCGACCATGACGATGAAGTTCTCGATCTCCGAGGCCTCGGAGATCCCGCGAATGGCCTTCATGATGGCGGGGCGCAGCCGGCCCTCGAGGAGCTTCAGGGTGAAATCGAGCTGCACGGCGAGGTAGAGCGTGCTGGCGGCGACTCCGCGGGGGACGGCGAGCGCGAGCTGCGCACCGATGGTCGGCCCGACCTCGGGATCGCCCATCACCGTGCGGGTGACCTGGTCCCACACGCGCAGCACGTCGTCTTCAGTCACACATCCACCGCTGATTTCGTCGTCGCC
The DNA here is from genome assembly GCA_937872275.1 of uncultured Leucobacter sp. Taxonomy (GTDB): domain Bacteria; phylum Actinomycetota; class Actinomycetes; order Actinomycetales; family Microbacteriaceae; genus Leucobacter. The sequence continues at coordinate 10,192 of CALMSE010000282.1, forward strand.
GGTCCGTCGTCAAAGTATTCCACGATCGTATTCCCAGGTTTATCCACAAGGAAATCCGCGTGAACATTGGGATTACGGGGAGTTCTCCCCGAAGCCCATCAGCGCCAACGTTAGTAACAGAACCGGCGGCGGGCAAGTCGATTCCACGACACGCCGGCCTGTTCGGGGCGGTGCGCATCGTCGTGGCGCATAATCCGTTCCTCCGGCTGCTTTGACTCCTGGCCTCTCGGAGCGTAGAGTTATTTCTTTGTATGGGCGCGATGCTATCGCGGCCCGACACGAGCCGCGGTCTTCGCCCGAGGGCGGGGCCTCCCCATCATCACCCGATCCGGAGTCACGAACATGAGCAAGCGTACCTTCCAGCCCAACAACCGTCGCCGGGCCAAGGTGCACGGCTTCCGCATCCGCATGCGCACCCGCGCCGGCCGCGCCATCGTCTCGGCGCGCCGCGGCAAGGGCCGCTCCAAGCTCACGGCCTGATCCCGGAACCGGCTGCGCAATGCCGGCCAGACCGCATCGGGTCACCCGGGGCGACGACTACCGTCGCATCGTCCGGGAGGGCCGCCGCGTGGGGGGCGCTTTCTGCGTCACTCACGCGGTTCTGCATTCCGCCGACCCTCTCGGCGGCGACGTACTCGGCGAGGATGCCGTCCCCGGTCCTCCGCTCGGCGAGCGGCCGGCGCGCTTCGGCTTCATCGTCTCGAAGGCGGTCGGGGGCGCGGTGGTGAGGAACCTGGTGCGCCGCCGCCTCAAGGCCATCGCGGATCGCCGGCTCGCCGACGGCTTCACCGGAGCCGACGTGGTCTTCCGCGCCCTGCCGGCGAGCGCGACCGCGGGCTTCGCCGAGCTCGAGCGCGAGGTGAGCGGCTCGCTGGAGCGGATCCGGCGCTCCGGGGGAAGGGATCGGCAGCGTGTGCAGCACTGAGGCTCCGCCCGCTCTGCGCGAGCGTGCCGCCCAGGAGTCCCGGCACGACGGCGGGGCCGCGATCCCCCGCGCGCTGCAGGAGATCTGGCTCGCTCCCCGCAACGCCGCGATCGCCGTCATGCATCTCTACCGGCGCACGATCTCGCCCCTGTACGGGCAGGTTTGCAGGTACTACCCCAGCTGTTCGCGCTACGCTGTGGATGCATTCCAGCGACAGGGCCTCCTGGCGGGCATCGCGCTCACCGCGTGGCGGCTGCTGCGCTGCAATCCCCTCACCCCGGGAGGCGTCGATGACGCCCCCGAGCGGCGACGCCCACGCTACGCCGTCAACTCGCGAGGCTTCGTCCGCCCCGTAGACCGAAAGGCCTGACTCACGTGGAGTTCATCGAGACCATACTCTGGCCGTTGCGCTGGCTCGTCGAGCTGGTGCTCATGCTCTGGCATCAGCTCTTCACCTGGATCGGCATGGACCCGGCGGGCGGCGTCACCTGGGTGCTGTCGATCATCGGTCTCGTGATCGTGGTGCGCTCGGCGCTCATCCCCGTGACGGTGCGGCAGATCAAGTCGCAGCGCCGCATGATGGAGGTCGCGCCGGAGCTCAAGAAGATCCAGGCGAAGTACAAGGGCAAGAACGACCAGTTCTCGCGCGAGGCCATGAGCCGCGAGACGATGGCGCTCTACAAGAAGCACGGCACCAATCCGTTCGCCTCGTGCCTGCCGATCCTGATCCAGATGCCGATCTTCTTCTCGCTGTTCTACGTGCTGCGCCACGCGGCGGAGAACACGGTCGGCATCGCCTTCATGAACGAAGCGCTCACGAAGAGCTTCAACCAGGCCGAGATCTTCGGCGCACCCCTGAAGATGACCTTCACCCAAGGCTGGGAGGGCGGCAACTGGATGGTCGTCACGCTGCTCGGCCTCATCATGGTGCTCATGATCGCCTCGCAGTTCTTCACCCAGCTGCAGATCATGTCGAAGAACGTGAGCGACGAGACGAAGACCTCGCCGATGTACAAGCAGCAGCGGATCATGCTGTACATCATCCCCTTCGCCTTCCTGTTCTCGGGCATCGCCTTCCCCCTCGCCCTCAACATCTACTGGTTCACCTCGAACCTCTGGACCATGGGCCAGCAATACATCGTGATCAAGAACATGCCGACCCCGGGCAGCGACGCCTGGCGCGCCCGGCAGGCGAGGCTGCAGGCGAAGGGCAAGCTGCCGACCTCGGGCGACGAGGGCAAGGAGAACGGCAATGGATCCGCCTCCGAGCCGCAGGGCCAGCGGCAGCAGCCGATCAGCGCGAAGCGCGCCAAGAAGAAGAAGTGAGGTTTCCGCGATGACCGAATCCACCGCCCTGGAGGACCGCGGCGAGCAGCCGACGACCGACGAGCTCGAGACCGAGGGCGACCTCGCCGCCGACTACATCGAGGGGCTGCTCGACATCGCCGATCTCGACGGCGACCTCGACATCTCCGTGGCGAACGGTCGCGCCTACCTCTCGATCACGGGCGGCGGGGAGGATCTCGACCGTCTCGCGATGCCCGAGCCCGTGCAGGCGCTGCAGGATCTCACGCGACTCGCGGTGCAGAGCGAGACGGGCCGCTTCTCGCGGCTGATCCTCGACATCGGCGGATCGCGCGACGCCCGCGCCACCGAGCTGCGGGGGCTGGTCGACGCCGCGGTCGCGCAGATCGCTGCCGGTCGGCCCGAGGTCGAGCTCGAGCCGATGAGCTCCTACGAGCGCAAGCTGGTGCACGACATCGTCGCCGAGCGGGGCTACTACAGCGAGTCGCGCGGCGAGGGCCGCGATCGCCGTCTCGTCATCAGCCCGGCCTGACACGGCGGGGTTTCACGTGAAACAGCCGGCGGTCGATATGGGCGTGGAGCCGGAGCCGCTCGCCGCCGCGGAGCTCGCCGGCGAGCGCCTGGGCGCGCTGCGCGAGTTCGCCCGGGATCTCGGGGAGCGCGGCGAGACCCTCGGCCTCATCGGTCCGCTCGAGCCGCCCCGCCTGTGGACGAGGCATCTGCTCAACAGCGCCGTGCTCGCGCCGCTCATCGCACGGGGTGCTCGGGTGGCCGACATCGGCACCGGTGGCGGCATGCCCGGCCTGGTGCTCGCGATCGTGCGGCCCGACGCGCACTTCATGCTCATCGAGCCGATGGAGCGGCGCTGCGCCTGGCTCTCGGAGCAGGTGGAGCGACTGGGGCTCGGGAACGTCGAGGTGAAGCGCGGCCGGGCCGAGGAGTTCCACGGCGCCTTCGAGGCGGATCAGGTGACCGCCCGGGCCGTCACCGCGCTGCGCAAGCTCGTGCCGCTCGCCGCCCCCCTGCTGCGGGACGGCGGGGAACTGCTGCTGCTCAAGGGCTCGGGAGTCGACGCGGAGATCGATGCGGCGGAGAAGGCGCTGCGCAGGTTCCGGGTCCACGACGTCTCGGTCGAGGAGCTCGGCGTCGGGCAGCTCGCCGAGACCACCCGGGTCTTCCGCGCGCGGGTGCGCTGAGACCGCGTCGGGTCGGGCCCGCGCCCTTCGACAGGCTCGGGGTGCGCGCCCCGGCTGGGGCCGCGGTCCCGGCCGGGACGGAATCCCGGAGAGTGGGCGATCCGCCCCCGCCGGATAGGATGACAGGGTCCCGTCCCCCAACCCGAGGAAGCGATGACCGACACCGAGAGCGCGCTGGTGGGCAACCACCTGGCCGACAAGGTGCGACGCCGCAGGCGGCTCGAGCAGACGGTCTCGCCGCTTCCCGCACTCACCCGCATCATCACGGTGTCGAATCAGAAGGGCGGCGTGGGCAAGACCACGACCACGGTCAACCTGGCCTCCGCCCTCGCCCGGCGCGGGGCGAACGTGCTGGTGATCGACCTCGATCCGCAGGGCAACGCATCGACGGCCCTCGGCGTGCCCCACCGCCCCGAGGTGACGAGCGTGTACGACGTGCTGCTCGGCGAGCGCGAAATCGCCGACGCCGTGCAGCCGAGCACCGACCACGAGAACCTCTTCTGCGTGCCCTCGACGATCAACCTGGCGGGCGCCGAGATCGAGCTCGTCTCGCTCGTGGCCCGCGAGCAGCGCCTGCGCACCGCGCTCGAGACGTTCCTGCGCGAGAGCCCGCGCCCCTTCCACTACGTCTTCATCGACTGCCCGCCGTCGCTGGGGCTGCTCACGGTCAACGCCTTCGTCGCCGCGCAGGAGGTGCTCATCCCGATCCAGTGCGAGTACTACGCGCTCGAGGGGCTGAGTCAGCTGCTCGGCAACATCCAGCTGATCCAGAAGCACCTGAACCCGACGCTCAGGGTCTCGACGATCCTGCTCACCATGTACGACGCCCGCACCAATCTGGCGCAGGAGGTCGCGCGCGAGGTGCGCGAGCACTTCCCCGCCGAGACCCTCCGGGCCGTGGTCCCGCGCTCGGTGCGCGTGTCGGAGGCGCCGAGCTACGGGCAGACGGTGCACGCGTACGACCAGGCGTCCATCGGCGCGCTGGCCTACCTCGAGGCCGCCGCCGAGATCGCGGAGCGCGGCGCCGCGACCCACCCCCATGAAGGAGCCTGAGCGATGGCAACGAAGAAGCGCAGCGGACTCGGCCGGGGCATCGGCGCACTGATCCCGCAGAGCACGGGCGAGCGCCCCGTCGACGTGTTCTTTCCGACGCGCTCGCCTGAGGACGAATCGCACGGCGAGTCGTCGGGGGGCGTCCCCGTGCCGCGGCGCGAGGACGGTGCCGAGCCGTTCGGGGCCGCCGACGCGTCCGATCAGTCCGACCTCCGCGAGGTGCCCGGGGCGCGCCTCACCCGCCTCGCGCTCTCCGACATCGTGCCGAACCGTTCGCAGCCCCGCACCGAGTTCGACGAGGAGGCGCTCGAGGAGCTGACGCACTCGATCCGCGAGTTCGGCGTGTTCCAGCCCGTCGTGGTGCGCGAGATCGAGCCGGCCCCCCCGGCGGGCGAGCCGCGCTACGAGCTGATCATGGGCGAGCGGCGCTTCCGCGCGTCCGGGCGAGCGGGGCTCGACGACATTCCGGCGATCGTGCGGTCCACGGCCGATGAGCACATGCTGCGCGACGCGCTGCTCGAGAACCTGCACCGCGCGCAGCTGAATCCGCTGGAAGAGGCCTCGGCCTACCAGCAGCTGCTCTCCGACTTCGGCATCACCCAGGAGCAGCTGGCCGAGCGCATCGGGCGCTCGCGGCCGCAGATCTCGAACACGATCCGCCTGCTGAAGCTGCCCGAGCCCGTGCAGGCGCGGGTCGCCGCAGGGGTGCTCTCGGCCGGGCACGCGCGCGCGATCCTCTCGCTCGACCGCGGCGAGGGGAGTGCGGACGCCGAGGCCATGCAGCGTCTGGCCGACAAGATCGTGAACGAGGGGCTCTCGGTGCGCTCCGCGGAGGCCGTCGCCGGCGAGACCCCGCGTCGCAAGGCGCCGAAGGCGCGCGCCGGAGGAGTGCAGGCGCAGCTCGACGAGATCGCGGAGCGCCTGGGCGACCGCTTCGACACGAGGGTCGGCGTGAAGCTCGGCGCGAAGCGCGGGCAGATCACGATCGACTTCGCGACGATCGCCGACCTCAAGCGCATCCTCGACGAGCTCGGCGACCCCGGGTTCTGAGACGCCCCTCGACAGGGGCGGCGCGCTCTGCTTGACTCGGAGCATGAGCGATGAGACGAGATTCGTATCGGCCGAGCGCCTCGTGCGCGCCGCTCCGGAGGCGATCTTCGAGCTGATCGCCGACCCCGCGCTGCAGCCCGGCTGGGACGGCAACGACAACCTCGCCGAGGCGGCGCCCGGCCAACGGGTGACGGGCGTCGGCCAGGCCTTCGTCATGGAGCTCACGGTCGGCGGCACGCGCGAGAACCACGTCGTGGAGTTCGAGGAGGGCCGCCGCATCGCCTGGAAGCCCGCGTACCCCGGCGAGGAGCTGCTCGGCCACCTCTGGCGGTGGGAGCTGGAGCCGGGGGCCGAGCCGGGCGTCACGCTCGTGCGCCACAGCTACGACTGGAGCGGCCTGCCCGACACGGCGGAACCGAAACGGCTCGCCCGCGCCCGCGCCACCACCGCGGAGATGCTGGGGGCCTCGCTCGGCCGCCTCGCCGCGGCCGCCGAGGCGGCGTAGTCGCGGTGCCGCGGCCGGAATCCGCCATACTGGCAGCATGATCGCGAAGAGTCAGAAGCATTGGACCGGCGACGTCGCCGAGCTGCTGCGGGTCGGCGAGGGCTTCCGCCTCGCCGAGGTCGACCCGGGCGCCACCCCCGGGTACGGCAGCAGCAAGACGGACGCGGCCGACGACCTCGCGGCCGGCGCCGAGGAGCTGAGCGAGTACCAGGAGCGGCTGTTCGCCCGGAGTCGCACGACCGATGCGCCCGACTCGGTGCTGCTCGTGCTGCAGGCGATGGACACGGCGGGCAAGGGCGGCATCGTGCGGCACGTGGTCGGCTCGGTCGACCCGCAGGGCGTCTCGCTCGCGGCGTTCAAGAAGCCCACGGCCGAGGAGCTCGCCCACGATTTCCTGTGGCGCATCGAGAAGCGCGTGCCGCAGCCGGGCTTCATCGGCGTGTTCGACCGCTCCCACTACGAGGACGTGCTCATCGGCCGAGTGCGGTCGCTCGCGCCGGCCGAGGAGATCGAGCGCCGCTACGGCGCGATCAACGACTTCGAGCGGCGCCTCGTCGAGGGCGGCACCCGGATCGTGAAGGTGATGCTGCACATCTCGGCCGACGAGCAGAAGGCGCGGCTGGTGGAGCGGCTCGACCGGCCCGACAAGCACTGGAAGTACAACCCCGGCGACGTCGACGAGCGCGTTCTGTGGCCGCAGTACATGGAGGCGTATCAGACCGCGTTCGAGCGCACCTCGACCGGGTGGGCGCCGTGGTACGTCGTGCCGGCGGATCGCAAGTGGTACGCGCGTCTCGCCGTGCAGCACCTGCTGCTCGAGGCCCTCGAGGACATCGATCCGCAGTGGCCCCCGGCCGACTTCGACGTCGAGGTCGAGCGGGCGCGGCTCGCTTGAAAGCAATCGCATCGCGATTGCGCGCGAGCCGCGCTGGCGCCACGGCGCCAGGCGAGCTGCCCGCCTGAGCTGCCCGAACGCGCAAAGGCCCGATCCGCCCCCCGAACAGGGGCCGATCGGGCCTTTGCGACCCCCAACCGGGTGGTCTCAGATGATCCCGTTCAGATGCTCCTCGATCATCGGCTTCGGCATGGCGCCGATGATCTCGCGCACCTCCTCGCCGTTCTTGAAGACCTTCATCGCGGGGATGGAGGTGATGCGGTACCGCGCGGCGAGCGCCGGGTTCTCGTCGACGTTCACCTTGGCGATGACGATCTTGCCGTCGTGCTCCTTGGCGATCTCGTCGAGGATCGGGGCGACCGCGCGGCACGGGCCGCACCAGGCGGCCCAGAAATCGACCAGCACGGGGACGTCGTTCTGCAGCACGACCTTGTCGAAGGTCTGCTCGCCGACGATGATGGCTTCTGACATGGTTTACTCCTTGGAATCTTCGAACGACGCGAGGTAGTGCTCCGCGTCGAGGGCTGCGACGGTGCCGGAGCCCGCCGCGGTGGCGGCCTGTCGGTAGGTCGGGTCGATGACGTCGCCCGCGGCGAAGACGCCGGGCAGCGAGGTCTTCGAGCTGCGCCCCTCGACGGCGATGGTGCCCTCGGGGGTGAGGTCGAGCTGGCCGTGCACGAGATGGGTGCGCGGGTCGTTGCCGATCGCGACGAAGAGGCCCTCGAGCGGCAGCTCGCGATCCTCGCCCGTCACGGTGTCGCGCAACCGCACCCCCGTCACCTCGCCGTCGCCGAGGATCTCCACGACCTCCGCGTTCCAGACGAACTCGATCTTCTCGTTGTCGAAGGCGCGCTGCTGCATGATCTTCGACGCGCGCAGCTCCTCGCGGCGGTGGATCACGTACACCTTCGAGGCGAAGCGCGTGAGGAAGGTCGCCTCCTCCATCGCCGAATCGCCGCCGCCGACCACCGCGATCGTCTTCTCGCGGAAGAAGAAGCCGTCGCAGGTCGCGCACCACGACAGGCCGTGGCCGCTCAGCCGCTCCTCCTCGGGGAGGCCGATCTTGCGGTAGGCCGATCCGGTCGCGAAGACGACGGTCCGCGCCTCGTGCACCGTGCCGTCGCTCGTGGTGACGCGCTTGACGTCGCCGTCGAGCTCGAGCGCGGTGACGTCGTCGTAGACGACCTTCGTGCCGAAGCGCTCGGCCTGAGCCTGGATCTTCTCCATCAGCTCGGGGCCCTGGATGCCCTCGGGGAAGCCGGGGAAGTTCTCGACATCGGTCGTGTTCATCAGCTCGCCGCCGGGCTCGACCGAGCTGGCGAAGAGCACCGGCTCGAGGCCCGCGCGGGCGGCGTAGATGCCGGCGGTGAGGCCGGCCGGGCCGCTGCCGATGATGATGATCTGATGCATGTGGCTCCTCGCGCACGGGTCGGACCGCGGCTCCGGGCCGCTCTCAGGGGGTGCAACCCATCCTAGGCCCGGGCTATTCCGCGGATCCTGGATCCGCGGTCGCCGTGCTCCCGGTCGCCTTCGTGTCGGGCGCATCGTCCGCAGTCAGGTCCGCCGCCTCGCCGGGCGCCTCGCCCGCGCCGCGTCGCGCCTGCCGGCGCCCGCGCACGCTGCGCCAGATGCCGAAGCCGAACAGCAGCGCGGCGGCCGCGCCCAGGCTCGAGAGCAGGATCGTTTCGAACGAGCTGCGGATCGTCAGCTGCAGCCCGGCTGAGGAGAAGACCTCCTCCCCCGCCGCGTCGGAGACCTGGGCGAGCAGGGCCGAATCCCCCGAGGAGATGCGGCTGCGCACGGGCACGAGCACGGTCTTGTTGCCCTCGGCCATGACGGCGACCTCTTCGAAGCGCTGCTGCGGCACCGCGACGGCGGCCGACAGCGGTGCGACGCGCAGCAGCACGAGCGCGTCGAACGGCAGGGAGTTGTGCAGCTGCAGGGGCACCTGGGACGAGACCGACACGAGCTGGGTGTTCGCGGTGCTCACCACCTGCACCCCCTGCAGCAGCTCCTCGTCGCGCGCGCGCCGCTCCTCGATCTCGGCCGGAAAATCCGCGCCCGGTTCGGCGTAGCGGGTCGCGAGGGTGCTGAGCAGGCGCGTGCGCTGGTACTCGGTGAGGTACTCGGGTCGGACGAGCAGCGGGGCCATGGCGTCGATGTCGTCGGATCGCTTCGCGGCGGCGCGCAGCAGCTCGCGCCGCTCCTCCCCCGTCTCGCCGGCGACGAGCGCGCCGGTGCCCACCGGCTGGAGCGACTCGGGCACGGGGGTCACCCAGCCCAGCTCGCCGATCCACCCGACGAGCTCGGCAGGATCCGCGCCGTCGGCGACCGCCCCGCGGTCGAGCGCGAGCACCGCCCCCGTCGACTGCCGCTGCGCCCGCAGCGCGAGCTCGGC
>CALMSE010000283.1 GCA_937872275.1 uncultured Leucobacter sp.
CCCGGCCGACGCGGCGCGGGCGAGCGACCCCGCCACGCCGGCGAGCGAACTGCACGCGCTGAGCACGAGGCGCGAGCTCTGGCTGTACCTCGCCGCCAACCCGGCGCTCTACCCGGCGCTGCGCGACTGGCTCGCCTCGACCGGCGACCCGGCGGTGCTCGCAGCGCTCTCGCGGAACCCCGCACGCGGCTGAGCGCGGCCGACGGGGCGGGCGTCAGCGATCGGTCATGCGCAGCCCGCCCCGGCGGATCGCGTAGCCCCAGGCCAGGGCGCCCGAGAGCAGCACCACGCCCGTGATCATGCCGACCGTGCCGGCCCACCCCCAGCTCGCGAAGAAGAGACCGCCCACCCAGCCGAGCAGGCTCGAGCCCGCGTAGTAGCAGAGGTTGTAGAGGGGCGGCACCAGGCTGCGGCCCTCGTTCGACCGCCTCGGGGCGACGGCGCTCGTCACCGAGTGCGCGGCGAAGAACGCTCCCGTGAACAGCACGAGCCCGACGATGACCCCGACGAGAGACTGCATGAGGGTGAGCGCGAGCCCGCCGGTCATCACGACGACGCTCGCCAGCACGGTGCCGGTCGGCGTCAGGCGCGGCACGAGGCGCCACACCCAGCGCGAGGCGGCGGCGCCGGCGAGGTAGGCGAGAAAGATCCACGACACCTGCGCGAGCGAGAGCCCGAACGGCGGCTGCTCCAGCCGGAAGGTCAGATAGTTGTAGGCCGCCACGAAGCCGCCCATCAGCAGGAACGCCTGCGCGATCGCGACCGCCACCCCCGGGTTGCGCAGATTGGCGAGGACGGCCCGCAGCAGCGGCGGGTTCGGCGCGGGCCGCATCGCGGTGCGCGGCACCAGCGCGAGGAAGCCGACCGCGCAGAACGCCGCGAGCACCGTGACCACGCCGAGCCCCAGCCGCCAGCTCAGCGGCTCCGCCGCCTCGGCGGCGACGATGCGCCCGGTGAGCCCGCCGATCGTATTGCCCGCGATGTAGGTGCCGATCGCCACGCCGAGCACGGCGGGGCGGACCGTCTCCGCCAGCGCCGTCACCGCGATCGCGGGGATGCCGGCGAGCGCGATCCCCTCGATCACGCGGATCGTCACGAGCAGCTCGAAGCTCGGCGCGAAGGGCAGCAGCAGGCCGACGACCACCGCGGCGACGATGGCCCAGCGCATCGCGCGCACTCGCCCGACGCGGTCGGAGAGCCGCGCCCACGGCAGCACGCCGGCCGCGACGCCGATCGTGGCGGCGCCCACCGCCCATGACGAGGTGCCGGCAGAGACGCCGAACTCGAGGGCGATGTCGGGCAGCAGTCCCTGCGGCGAATACAGTTGCACGAAGGTGGCGAGCCCCGCGCAGAACAGGGCGATCATCGCGCGCCGATAGGCGGGGCTGTTCGCGGACGCGCGCGGATCCGCCCCCGCGTTCGGCGGATCGACCGGCCCCTCGGCCCGCGTCGCGCCCGCCCCCGACACGCCCCGCCTACTCGGCGATGCGCGCTTGCAGGGCGGCGTTCTTCGTCTCGACGAGCTCGGCGAGCCCGGTCGCGTAGGCGTCGAGCCTCGCGGCGAGCTCGGCGTCATGGGCGCCGAGCATGCGCACCGCGAGCAGCCCGGCGTTCTTGGCCCCGCCGATCGACACCGTGGCGACGGGGATGCCGCCGGGCATCTGCACGATCGAGAGCAGCGAGTCGAGACCGTCGAGCTTCGCGAGCGGCACCGGTACCCCGATGACGGGCAGCGTCGTCATCGAGGCCACCATGCCGGGCAGGTGAGCCGCGCCGCCGGCACCCGCGATGATCGCCTTGAGGCCGCGGCCCACCGCCCCGCGCGCGTAGGCCACCATCTTCTCGGGGGTGCGATGGGCGCTCACGACCTCGACCTCGTGCGGGATCCCGAACTCGCGCAGCACCTGCACCGCGTCGCTCATCACGTTGAAGTCGCTGTCGCTGCCCATGATCACGCCGACGAGGGGCGCCTCTTCTGCCATGCCTCGATCCTACCCATCTCTCTCATGCCGCCCGCCCGCCCTCGGCCCGTCACCCGGTGCTTCTTCCCGCTGAGAACGCATCCGAGTGCCGAGAGCGCACCGAGATCACGTGATCTGGATGTGCTCTCGGCACTCGGATGCGTTCTCGAGGGCCCGGGCGCGGCGAGCGGAGGGATCAGCGGAACATGTCGGCGGCCGCGCGCGCCTCGGCCCGAACCTCCGCGAGATCGTCGCCCGTCACCGTGACGTGCCCGACCTTGCGGCCCGGCCGCGGCAGCTTGTCGTAGCTGTGGATCTTGGCGCGGGGGTGGTCGGCGAGCACCGAGGCGTAGCGCACCGGCATCGGGCCCTCGGCCGGCCCTCCGAGCACGTTCACCATCACCGCCGCCGGCGTCGTCATCGAGGTGTCGCCGAGCGGCAGGTCGGCCACCGCGCGCAGGTGCTGCTCGAACTGGCTCGTCACCGACCCCTCGATCGAGAAGTGCCCCGAGTTGTGCGGGCGCATGGCGAGCTCGTTCACGAGTACCCGGCCGTCGCGAGTCTCGAACATCTCCACGGCGAGCACCCCGGTGACCCCCACGCCCTCGGCGACGACGCGGCCGATGCGCGCGGCCTCCTCGAGCGTGGCGGGATCCGCGACCGGCGCGGGGGCGAGCACCTCGGCGCAGACGCCGTTCTCCTGCACGGTCTCGACGACCGGCCAGGTGCGCGTCTCGCCGCTCGGCCGGCGCGCCACGAGCTGCGAGAGCTCGCGGGTGAAGTCGACGAGCTCCTCGGCGAGCAGATGACCGCCGCGGCCGTCCTCGGCGAGCGCGGTGAACCAGTCGCGAGCCTCGTCCGCCTGCGAGACGACGCGCACACCCTTGCCGTCGTAGCCGCCGCGAGCGGTCTTCACGACGGCGCGGCCCCCGTTCGCCTCGATGAAGGCCTGCAGCCCGGCCTCGTCCGAGACGGTCGCCCACACGGGCACGGGCACGCCGAGCTCGGCGAGCTTCCTCCGCATCGAGACCTTGTCCTGGGCGTACTGCAGCGCCTCGGGCCTCGGATGCACCGCGACCCCGCGGGCCTCGAGCTCCCGCAGGATGGGCTGCGGCACGTGCTCGTGATCGAAGGTGACGACGTCGACGGTGTCGGCGAAGGCGTACACGGTCTCGGGATCGCGGTAGTCGCCGACCGCATCGGCGGCGCGATCGGCGCTCGAGCCGGAGACCTCGGCGAGCACGCTGATGCGCAGGCCCAGGTGGATCGCGGGCGGCACCATCATGCGGGCGAGCTGGCCGCCGCCGATCACGCCGATGCGGATGATGCCGTTCTCGCTCGAAGCCATGCCCTCCATTCTGCCGCACGCGACAGGGCCGCCGTCTCCCGCAGCGGTCTTCCCACGGAAACCGTCCCTGCTCGGAATGGGACACGGGAAGGCGCACGGGCTCCGGATTAGTTGACATAGGTCAACTAATCGACATATAGTTGACCGTCGTCAACTTTCAGGCCTCCCGTCGAACGCGACTCGCGAACCGCCGAGGCCGGACCCGCAGCAGCGAAGGACCACCACTCCCAGATGTCACAGCCCGCACGCCCCGCCCAGCAGAGCGAGAACAACCGGAAGCGCGAGAAGAACGAACTCGACCTTCACAGCGATCCGCGCGAGGTGCTCGTCGGCCGCGCGAAGACCCTCGCGCTGACGGGGCTCTTCCTCAGCATGGCGGTCTCCATGCTCTCCATGTCGGTCGTCGGCACCTCGATGCCGCTCATCATCGCCGACATCGGCGGCGACCAGGCGGCCTTCACCTGGGTGATGACCGCCACCATGCTGGCGAGCGCCATCACGACCCCCATCTGGGGCAAGCTCGCCGACCTCACCAGCAAGAAGGCGCTGCTGCAGATCTCGCTCATCGTGTTCGTGCTCGGCTCCGCGGTCGCCGGCCTCGCGCACGACCCGGCCTGGCTCATCACCTCGCGCGTGTTCCAGGGCATCGGCGCCGGCGGCCTCGGCGCGCTCGGCCAGATCGTGCTCGCCGAGATCATCAGCCCCCGCGAGCGCGGCAAGTACATGGGCATCATGGGCGCGATCATGGCCGTCGCCACGGTGGGCGGCCCGCTGCTCGGCGGATGGATCACCGACGCCTTCGGCTGGCGCTGGAACTTCTACGTCGCCGTGCCCATCGCCCTGGTCGCGATCGTCGTGCTGCAGCGCACGCTGAAGCTGCACACCGTGAAGCAGCGGGTGAAGATCGACTACTGGGGCGCCGTGCTCATCTCGGCCGGCTTCTCGAGCCTGCTCATCTGGGTGACCCTCGGCGGCTCCAACTTCGCATGGTGGTCGTGGGAGACCCTCGCAATGGTCGGCGGCGGCCTGCTCGCGCTCGGGCTGGCCGTCGTGGTCGAGCTGCGCGCCGAGGAGCCGCTGATCCCGCTCACCCTCTTCAAGAACCGCACCTTCACGCTGGCGGTGCTCGCGAGCCTCGCGGTGGGCCTCGCCATGTTCGGCACGGCGGTCTTCCTCGGCCAGTACATGCAGCTCGCACGCGGCAAGACGCCGACCGAGTCGGGCCTGCTCACGATCCCGATGATGGCGGGCGTGCTGATCTCCTCGACGATCGCAGGGCAGCTGATCACCCGCTTCGGCAAGTGGAAGAGCTACATGGTGACGGGCTCGCTGCTGCTGCTCGCGGGCATGCTGATGATGGGCCAGCTGCGCTACGACACCTCCTTCTGGTTCGTGGGCGTGGCGATGTTCGTGCTGGGCTCGGGCGTCGGCCTCTGCATGCAGAACCTCGTGCTCGTGGTGCAGAACACGGTCGCGCCGACGCAGATGGGCGCGGCGAGCTCCACGGTGACGTTCTTCCGCACCCTCGGGGGCACCGCGGGCATGTCGGCGATGGGGGCCATGCTCGCCACCCAGGTCGCCTCCTACATGAGGGAGGGGCTCGCGGATCTCGCGGGCACGAACCCCGACGCGCTCGCCGGCGCCGACTCGCTCGCGGGCGGCGTGATCCCGAAGATCGCGGAGCTGCCCGAACCCCTGCGGCTCGTCGTCGAGGCGGCCTACGGCCACGCCATCGGCAACATCTTCCTCGCGGCCTCCCCCGTCGCGCTCATCGCGATCATCGCCATCGCCTTCCTGCCGAACATCCCGCTCGGTTCGATGAACAACGCCCAGAAGCTCGCAGCGGAGCGCGCCGCCGAGGCCGCCGCCGAGGCCGCGGGCGAGGAGCTCGTCGATGGCGGACTGCTCGTCGAGACGGACGAGGACGCGCTGCGGGCCGAGCGGGCGCAGGCGACGGACGCGGATCCCGCCGCACCCGACGAGGGGCCCGGTCGCACGGCCGAGGCGAGGCTGTCGTGATCCCCGAGATCATCGCCGAGTTCGGCCAGCTCTTCGCGATCGCGAGGGTGCGCTGGGCCAGGCTCGCCCCCCAACTGCACCCGGAGCTGCGAGGGCCCGACCTGCTGATGCTGCAGACGATCGCCCGCAAGGGACCCATCACCGCGACCGAGCTCGCCCAGCTGCTCTCCACGGACAAGACCCTCGTGAGCCGGCAGATCTCCCGCATGCGGCAGCTGGGGCTGGTCGACGCGGTGAGCGACGAGGCGGACCGCCGCGTCGTGCTGCTCTCGGCGAGCGCGGAGGCGCGCAGGACCCTCGGAGAGCTGCACGCGCACCTCTCCGAGAGCTACGAGCGGCGGCTGGCCGGCTGGAGCGACGAGGATCTCGCGACCTTCAGGGATCTGCTGCACCGCTTCAACGCGACATCCCCCGTGCCCGAGGCGGAGGGGCCCGCCGCGCGCTGCTCGGCTCGCCAGGCGGCGGAGCAGGGCGAGCGCCCGGCGATCCGCCCGCCTCTGTAGGCTCGGGGCTGCCGGGCTAGAGGCCCGAGTAGGCGTGCAACCCCTTGAAGAACACGTTGACGATCGTGAAGTTGAAGATCACCGCGGCGTACGCGATGACGCACAGCCACGCCGATCGGGTACCGCGCCAGCCGCGGGTCGCCCGAGCGTGGATGTAGCCCGCGTAGAGCACCCAGATCACGAAGGTCCAGACCTCCTTGACGTCCCAGCCCCAGT
>CALMSE010000284.1 GCA_937872275.1 uncultured Leucobacter sp.
GTCTCGGCGCCCCCGCCGGACGCCGAGCCCGGGTCGTCGAGCGCGTAGACCACGGCGCCGATGCCCGAGCCGGCGAGCGCGACCGCGCAGGGGCCGGTGCGGCCGGTATGGTTGCACGGTTCGAGGGTGACGACAGCGGTGAGCTCGCCCATGCGCTCGCGCAGTTCGGGGCTCAGCGCGCCGAGCGCCTCGATCTCGGCGTGTGGGGTGCCGGAGCCCCGGTGCCAGCCCTCGGCGACGGGGCGGCCCTCGGCGTCGATGATGACGCAGCCCACCTGCGGGTTCCGGTCGTGCTCGGGGCCGAGGCGGGCGATGGAGAACGCACGGCGCATCGCGGCTTCGAGCGCTTCGCGGTTCGGCATCCCGGCCTCTCGTTCTCGAGCGTGCCGGGGAAAGGGCGCCGCCGACGACGGCGGTCCCCGTGCTCCTCGTATCCGGACTGAACGCACGACACCGTCGCACGCATCACCGTCGGCACCGGAATTCCACCGGTTCGGCCTCGCAGGTGCGAGGTTCGCGGACTTTCACCGCCGGTTCGGATTCTCACCGACCCCGGAACACGTCTTCTACCTTAACGTGTTCGCGCGCGGGTTATTCCTCCCTGTTACGCGGCCTTCGCGCGGCTCTTGTGCGACCCCGCTCGGCGCGTTCCTTCTCGCTCCTGCTCGTCGCGCCCCCTTGCGCGTCCGCGCGCGCCTCCGCTCCCGCTCCCTTCCGCTCCCTCCCGCTTCTCTCCGCAGGTGCCGCTGTGGCGCACCGAGTAGCGGAATAGCGCACCGAAATGACGCCTGTCTGCGGGGGCGGGGAGGGCAGGCTGGGAGAGCAGGAGGGAGGGGAGACGGGAGAGCAGGAGAGCTGAGGCCGCGGGGGCCGCGAGGGCCGCGGGGGCCGGGGCACGGGGAACGGAGAAGTGGGAGAGCGGGAAGGGGGCGGCCGGGCCCGGCCGCCCCCTTCCCGTGCCCGTGCCCGTGCCCGTGCACGGCCGAGTCCGAGCCGGCGGGTCGGACTCAGTCGTGCCGGGTCGAGGCGGCGAGCTCGCGCAGCGTGGCGTCTGGCAGATAGGCGCGGGTGAGGGCGACCGCGATGCGCGGCAGGTCGCCCTCGTCGCGGAAGAGCAGGTGCAGCGGTTCGGCCCGCGGGTTGAACTTCTGCTTGAAGCGGTGCAGCGAGCGGAAGCCGTACAGCGGCTCGATGAGCTCGCCCAGGCGGTCGAGCAGGCGGTCGACGGGGCCCGCCTCGAGGTCGGCTGGCCGCACGAGCGGCGCGCCCGAGAGCGACACGAAGCGGTATCCCTCCTCGGCGAAGCGCAGGGCGGAGGAGGCGATGAGGAACTCCATCACGGGGCCGAAGCCGCCGTCCCGCCGCCGCATCAGGTCGAGGGTCCAGCCGACGACCTCGCCGCCTTCGTGTACCGGCAGCCACGAGGTGATGCCGTGCAGATTGCCCTCCGCATCGACGGCGATGCCGACGCGGGTCTCGGGGTCGAGCGCCTCGTCCACCGTGCCCAGGGTGAAGCGCATCTCGGGCAGGCCCTTGTCGCCCGTCCACTGCTCCGAGATCGCGCGCACCTGTGCGAGCACGTTCCACGGCTCGTCGGCGAGCACGCACATACGGAACTCGATGCCCTCGCGGACGGCGCGGTTGACCGAGGTGCGCACGGGCTGCCAGCGCTTGCCGCTGAGCTCGAGGCCCGGCAGATCGACGATCGTGTCCTCCGCGACGACGACGGCCCGCCAGCCCTCGGGGCGCGACGCGGCGCTCGCCGCACCCGCCGAGAAGACGCAGGGGATGAGCCCGGCCCGTTCCGAGGCGCGGGCGAAGGCGGCGAGCGCCTCGCCCTCGCCGCCGGGAGGCGCGACCGGATCGCCGAGGCCGATCGCCACCCCCGCGTGGGCCTGGTAGGCCATGAGGCCGTCGCCGACGGGCAGATAGCGGTTGGGCGGCCACGCGATCATCCACGAGATGGTGCCGCCGCCGAGGCGGCGCAGCCGCTCGAGGGCCTCCTCGCGGTCGACGCCGGTGACCGAGAGGGCCCGGCTCGATCGCCGCAGCCGCACTCGGAACGCCCCGCGCGCGATGATCAGCACCGCGAGCTGCGCGAGCCAGAGCAGGCCCGCCGGCAGCACGAGACCCAGCAGCTCGGCGGGGCTCAGGGCGGCGTCCTGCCCGACGAGCGCCGGGATGAGCGCGACGCCGACGACGGCCGTCAGCACGTTGTACGCGGCGAGGATCAGCGTCACGATCCACGCCACGCGCAGGCCCTGGCGTACGCCGTTCGCGATGAGCGCGATCACCACGACGTCGACCGCGACGTCGAGCGCCGAGGCCACGGGTGCATTCCGGCCGAGGGGGCCGTCGTAGGGGATCACGAGGTCGATCACCTGCACGACGCCGATGACGATGAGGCCCGTGAAGGCGATGAGCCGCCACTCGCGGGCGCTGGGCCGGCCGGCCGGGTGGCGGAAGGCGGGGAGCCAGCCGCTCGCGACGAGCCCCGCAGCGATGGCGATGGCGTGCTCGAGGCTCGCGAGCTGGCCGATGTAGAGCAGCTCGATCGCGGCCCAGACGCCGAGGGCGACGCGGCTGCGCAGCCGCCAGGGGGAGGGCAGGGTCGCGAGCACGAAGGCGAGGCAGG
>CALMSE010000285.1 GCA_937872275.1 uncultured Leucobacter sp.
CGCCGCCTCGGCGTCGGTGACCCCGGCCGCCGGATGGTCGGTGCGCGCCGTGGGCGACGGGCTCGTGCTGCACTCGCCGGACCGGGTGCTCGAGGTCGGGCTGAGCGCGGTGCCGGGAGCGGAGGCCGAGGCGGCGCTGAGCGAAGCCGCGGGCGATGCGCCGGTGCTGAACGAGCGGATCGCCTCGGGCCTCGAGCTGCGGCACGTCACCGTCGACGAGGGGTTCGTCGGGGTGCTCGACACGGGCGACGGGACGGTGCTGATCGAGGCGCGGCTCGATCCGCCCGCCGACTTCGCCGACTACCGCCCGGCGCTCGCGGGTCTCGTCGAGGCTCTGGAAGCCCCCTAGCCTCGTCCTCGCCTCACCCGGCCTCGGGCACGAGCAGCTGATGGCGCGCCAGCTCGCGGTAGAGCGGCACGCGCTCCACCAGCTCGGCGTGGGTGCCCTCGCCCACGACCCGGCCCTGGTCGAGCACGATGATGCGGTCGCTGTCGACCACCGTCGACAGCCGGTGCGCGATCACCACGAGGGTGCGGCCCGTCGCCACCGAGTCGAGCGCCTCGCGCATGAGCTGCTCGTTCACGCCGTCGAGCGACGCGGTCGACTCGTCGAGCAGCAGGATCGGCGGCGCCGTGAGCAGCGCCCGCGCGATCGCGAGCCGCTGCTTCTCGCCGCCCGAGAGCATGATGCCGCGCTCGCCGACCTGGGCGTCGAGCGGGTTGGCGAGATCGGTCTGCGCGGCGGTGCGATCGAGGAGCCCGCCGAGGTTCACCGCCCGCAGCACGCGCTCGCACTCGCCGTCGGTGGCGTTCGGCGCGCCGAGACGCAGGTTCTCGCGCAGGGAGCCGGCCAGCACCGGCGCATCCTGCTCCACGTAGCCGAGCTGGCGGCGCAGTTCGGCGCGGTCGAGGGTGCGCAGATCCGCCCCGTGGAGCGAGACGGCGCCGCTGTCGGGGTCGTAGAAGCGCTCGACGAGGCCGAGGATCGTCGACTTGCCGGCCCCCGAGGGCCCGACGAGTGCGACGCGCATACCCCGCGGCACGTCGAAGCTGACGTCGTGCAGCACGGGCGTCTCGACGATCTGCGCGGGCGCGGCCTCGGCGTCGCGCCGGGCGCCGCGGCCCGTGCCGCGGATGAGCTCTCGGGCGTCCACGCGGTCGGGCGCGGCGGAGCGGTAGGTGAAGCCGACGCCCTCGAAGCGGATCGCGGGGGCGTCGTCGCGGGCGGCCTCTGCGAGCGGCACGATCGCACCCGTGGGCGAGAGCTCGGCGTCGCGCGCGGTCTCGACGGGGAGCGCCGTGATCTCCTGGATGCGTCCGAGCGCGCCGAGCGCCTGGTTCACGGCGGAGATGGCGCCGAAGGCCTGGCCGAGCGGCATGATCATCATGAAGAGGAAGATGATGAAGGTGACGAGCTGCGCCACGGTGATCGAGCCGGTCGCGACGCGGTAGCCGCCGAGGCCGAGCACCGCGAGGAACGACACCTGCATGGCGATGAACGAGATCGGCACGATGAGCGCCGAGATGCGGGCGACCCGGAGGCCGAGGCGGTAGGCGCCCTCGGCCTGCGCCTCGATCTCGGCCTGCTCGCGCTCGTCGGCGCCCGCCGCCCGGATGGTGCGGACCGAGCCGATGGCCCGATCCACGGCGGCGGCGAGGTCGCCGACCTTCTCCTGCGCCCGTGCGACGGCGGGGCGGATCCGCGACGACAGCCCCACCACCACGACGAGCGCGATGACGACCACCCCGAAGGTCACCGCGAACAGCATCGGGTCGATGACGAGCATGCCGATGAGCGCGCCGACGAACAGCAGCGCACCGCCGATCGACTCGACGAGGCCCTGCGTCAGCACGGCGCGCAGCAGCGTCGTGTCGGAGCCGACGCGCGAGACGAGGTCGCCGGTGCGGCGCCGGTCGAACTCCGAGATCGGCAGGTGCAGGATCTTCGCGACGAGGCGCCGGCGCGACGAGAACACCACGCCCTCGCCCATGCACTGCAGCAGGTAGTGCTGGTAGCCGCTCGCGAGCGCGCTCGCGAGCACGAAGAGCAGCAGCGCCCACAGCAGCCAGTCGAGCGGCGCCGAGTTCTGCACCCGGTCGATCACCGCGCCGATGATGAGCGGTTGGGCGAGCGAGAAGAGGGCCCCGAGCACGCTGAGCCCTGCGATGAAGGCGAATCGCCCCCGCTCCTCGAGAAGGTACGGGATCAGCTGTTTCAGCGAGGCGCGCGGCCCGCGGCCGGCGGCGTCGTTTCGCTTCGTGTTACGCGGCACGACTCACACCCTAGTCACAGAATCTGAAACATCTGCTGAATGCCGGCGATGCTCGGCGCGAGGCGATCCGCGCCCCGTTCTATCGCGCCGCGCCGGGCACGAGCTGCATGGTCGGGCCCTCCTCGCGAATGCGGCGCGCCGTCACGGCGAGCTGCAGGGCCGCCTCGGCGGCCTCGACGCCCTTCGACTCCCGGGAGCCCGGGAGACCCGCGCGATCCAGCGCCTGCTCGTCGTCGTCGGTCGTCAGCACGCCGAAGCCCACCGGCTTGCCCGTGTCGAGCTGCACGCGGGTGAGGCCGTCGGTGACCGCGCTCGAGATGTACTCGAAGTGCGGGGTGCCGCCGCGGACGATGACGCCGAGGCACACCGTCGCGTCGAAGCCGCCGTCGGTCAGGGCCGCCTGCGCCGCGAGCGGCAGCTCGAATGCGCCGGCGACGCGGAAGAGCGTGTGATCCGCCCCCGCGGCCATGATCGTCTCATGGGCCCCCGTGATCAGTCCGCCCATGACCTCCTCGTGCCAGCTGCCCGCGATCACCGCGATGCGCAGCCCTCGCGCATCGACCGCCAGCTCCGGCGCTCCGTGCCCGCTCATCGTGCGTCCCCTTCCTCGGAGGCCTCCGGGAACTGATGCCCCATGCGATCGCGCTTCGTCTCGACGTAGCGCGCGTTCTGCTCGGTGAAGCCGACGTGCAGCGGCACGCGCTCGATCACGGTGACGCCGCGCCGCTCGAGCTGGTCCACCTTGTCGGGGTTGTTGGTGAGCAGGCGGATCCGGCCGAGGCCCATGTCGGCGAGGATCTCGGCCGCAGCGGTGTAGTCGCGCGCGTCGGCCGGCAGCCCCAGCTGCAGGTTCGCGTCGAGCGTGTCGACGCCCGACTCCTGCAGCTGATAGGCGCGCAGCTTGTTCGCGAGGCCGATGCCGCGCCCCTCCTGGCCGCGCAGGTAGACGACGACGCCGCCCTGCTCGTGGATCAGGTCCATCGCGGCGTGCAGCTGCGGCCCGCACTCGCACTTGAGCGAGCCGAAGGCCTCGCCCGTGATGCACTCGGAGTGCACGCGCACGAGGCAGCCCTCCTCGGGCAGCCGATCGGTGCCGGTCGTGGAGATCAGCGCGACGTGGTCGATGCCCGCGCGGCGGTCGCGGTAGGCGCGCATGCGGAACTCGCCGTGCACGGTCGGCACCAGGGTGTCGGCCCGCAGGCTGACCTGGCGGTGCGCGAGCGGCCCCGCCTCGCGGGCGCCCGCCGGGTCGTGCTCGTCCAGGTAGGCGATGAGCTGCTCGATCGTGACGACCGGCACGCCCTCGGCGGCGCCCAGCTCGATGAGCCCGGGCAGGCGCATCATCTCCCCGTCCTCGGCGACGATCTCGGCGATCATCGCGACGGGGCGGAGGCCCGCGAGGCGCATGAGCTCGACCGAGGCCTCGGTGTGGCCGGCGCGGGCGCGCACCCCGCCGTCCACGGCGCGCAGCGGCAGCACATGACCGGGGCGGCGCACGTCGCCGGGCTCGGCCTGAGGGTTCGAGAGGGCGCGCAGCGTCGTGGTGCGGTCGCTCGCGCTGATGCCAGTGGTCACTCCCTCGGCCGCGT
Source organism: uncultured Leucobacter sp. (assembly GCA_937872275.1). Lineage (GTDB taxonomy): Bacteria > Actinomycetota > Actinomycetes > Actinomycetales > Microbacteriaceae > Leucobacter. The sequence goes on from CALMSE010000285.1 coordinate 3,863, forward strand.
CGACCGTCACCGTGTAGGCGGTGCCGCGCACGTCCTCGTTGCGCTCGACCATCATCGGCAGGTCGAGCTGATCCGCGATCCGGTTCGACATCGGCGCGCAGAGCAGGCCGGAGGAGTTCCGAACCGTCCACGCCACCCACTCGGGGCTCGCGAGCTCGGCCGAGAGGATCACGTCGCCCTCGTTCTCGCGGTTCTCGTCATCGGCGACGATCACGGGCCTGCCGGCCTTGATCGCAGCGATGGCCTCTTCGATGGTGCTGATGCCGGGGGTCGTCATGCGGGGGTTCCTTCGTTGGCGGTGGGATCGGTGAACTGCAGCATCCGCTGCACGTGGCGGGCCAGGATGTCGGTCTCGAGATTGACGCGGTCGCCCGGCGCGAGGGCGCCGAGGGTGGTCGCGGTGAGGGTCTCGGGGATGAGCGACACCTCGAACCAGGGCGCGGACTCCGCGGCCGGCGCGATGCTCGAGACGGTGAGGGAGACGCCCGAGAGCGTGACCGAGCCCTTGTCGACGAGGAGCGGCGCGAGCGCGGGGTCGAGCGCGAAGCGCAGCGTCTTCCAATTGTCGTGGGGCGTGACGGAGACGAGTTCGGCGGTGCCGTCGACGTGGCCCTGCACGATGTGGCCGCCCAGCCGGCTGTCGACGCGCGCCGCGCGCTCGAGGTTGACGCCGTCGCCGGGCCTCAGCCCGCCCAGGGTCGACATGCGCACCGACTGCTCCATGACGTCGGCGGTGAAGGTGCCCGCCCCGTCGGCGGCGACGCCCTGCTCGATGACGGTCAGGCAGACGCCAGAGACCTGGATGGAGTCGCCGTGCTGCGCGTCAGCGGTGACCTTCGGCCCTTTCACGGTGAGCCGCAGCGAGTCGCCCACGGCGTCGACGGCGATAATCTCGCCGATCTCCTCGATGAGTCCGGTGAACATCAGTGCTCCTCCTCGGTGGTGGGTGCGGCCTTCGGGCCCGGTCCGGCGGGCGGCTCGAGCACCGCCTTGATCAGCAGATCGGCGCCGAGCTGCGCGAAATGGGTGATGCGCAGGCGGCGGATCCCGGCCATGTCGGCGACGCCGATGTCGCCGAGCGCGAGCTTCGGCCCGCCCAGCAGGGCCGGCGCGACGTAGACCAGCACTTCGTCGACGAGGCCGGCCGCGAGCAGGGAGCTCGCCACAGCGGGCCCGCCCTCGACGAAGAGGCGGCGCACGCCGCGGGCCGCCAGCTCGGCCATGTCCGCCGCCAGATCGTCGCCGCTCAGGCGGATCGGCCCCGCGAGCCCGCGGGCCTCGAGCGCCGGATGTTCGAGGATGCGGGCGCCCGACGGGATCTCCCGATGGCCCAGCACCACCGGCACCGGCTGCTCCTCGGCCGGCACCAGCAGGCCGCCGGTCTCGGCCCGCGAGGTGAGCGCGGGGTCGTCGGCGATGAGGGTGCCGGTGCCCACGAGGATCGCGTCGGCCTCGGCGCGGCGGCGATGCACGTCTCCCCGGGCGTCGACTCCGGTGATCCACCGGCTGCTGCCGTCGGCGGCCGCGGCGCGGCCGTCGAGGGTCTGCGCCCACTTCAGGGTGATGCGGGGACGCCGCGCTCGGGGCGAAGCCGATTTCTCGGCTTCGCGCGCGGCGTCCCGAGCCCGTCCCGGGCTCGGATTCGCGGGGTGAGGGGGCGAAGCCGATTTCTCGGCTTCGTGCGCGGCGTCCCGAGCCCGTCCCGGGCTCGGCGCGCTCGCCTGCGCTCGCTGCCGGGCGAGCCACGGTGCGATGACCTCGCGGGCCTCGTCGGCGAGCAGGCC